>JAAKFP010000111.1 GCA_011065005.1 Chlamydiota bacterium
CCTCGTGGGGGTTCAAGTCCCCCCTTTCGCATCAACAAATAGGCTATATGGATTGTTCCGCATATTGCACAGCTTCTTCTTATAAAATTAAGTCGTTGTATCAGTCCTTGAAGGGGCGTTACAAAACAACGCTCTATCGTGATGTTGTCTATATTGAAGTCCCTAGCAAAGAGTGGGATAATCTTGACATCTTTTTCTTTCCCTATGGGGCGATGATCTGCTGGGGAGCTTCCTTGGAGGATGGGAAAAAGTTTCTTGATGAGGTTGAGAATTTCCAGGAACAGCCCCTCAAAGAGATGGAAATGGACGATTTTACGTATTCCTATGGAAAAGAGTTTGAAATGATGGAAGATGAAATCATCCTTCCCGACCGAAATATCTTGACCAAGCTCGCGATATCTCACGGCTTAGCGCAATCTGTCAAACTTGGTGCTTTTGAAGATACCATTTCGGATTCTTTCAAGAAAACGCGGCATATTCCTGAGAACCTAGCCAAATGGGGAAAGATTCCCTTATCTAGGCGTCAGATTCGAAAAAGGATGGGAGAGCTTTTCATCGATCGAAGTTCTATCAACCTGCATGTTGACGTGCTGGACACTCCGGAATTCTTCTGGGACCATCCTGACCTAGAACTCATGTACACTGATATTGCCAATGAGCTCGATATTCAAACCCGTGGTCAGGTGTTGAATCAGCGTCTCGATGTCATTCGAGAGCTCTTTGAAATGTTAGGAAATGAGCTGAACCACCAGCATTCGAGCCGCCTGGAATGGACGATCATTTGGTTGATTGTCATCGAAGTGGTGATCACCTTGTTGACCCATTACCATATCGTATGAAAAGCGTTGCTGTACTTCTCATTCGGATCTACCAACTTTGCATTAGCCCTGTCATTGGAGATACGTGCCGGTTTCGGCCGTCCTGCTCAGAATATGCTGTAGAGGCGTTGAACAAGCATGGCTTCCTGCGAGGTTGTTGGTTAGCTGTTCGTAGAATTGTCAGATGCAACCCTCGCTGTCCTGGCGGGGACGACGCTGTCCCCTAAGGGGATTCAACGCAAAGACGCCAAGGCGCAAAGAAAAAGTTTCTTCTTTGCGTCTTGGCGCCTTTGCGTTGAATTTATCTCATTGGCTCAAGCTGGGGAGTGAATCTTGTGTCCTGACAATTTCCAAGGCCTCATCATAAGTTTCTCTTTTTACGGTTTGCAAAGAGGGTTTCTCTTCGTTTTCAATTACAAATCTTAATTTTCCATGTAAGAGCACTGCCCCGTAAAGCAAATCTGTATTTGCTCCTTTGTTTTTTATGCGCTCCAAATCAGAACCCCTTAACCAAATACTAAGTTCTAGATTAGTGGATCGGAAGGGGTAATTCGCAAGGTATTCACGGATCTCCTCGTCAGCATTAATTCTGTCCAGCAATTCTTCTGCAACTTGAACGATGAGTCTTCTAAGCTCTTCTACTGACATCGGCCCTATTGTGTCAAAACCCAAATGGATCCCATTGATTTGACCTAAAAACTCCCCTCCTTCTAAGGAACAAACCATACGATATTGTTTTTCAGCATCTTGGATAAAGCGGTGCATGAATTTCTGTACAAGTTGACAATGTACGGGAGGAGGATCACGGTGATTACATGCGGTGAACAACAATAGGATACTACACAATAGGATTTGATATTTCATTTTTCATTCTCTTTTTCAATAATTTTGTCAGCAAATCCTTTAAAGTCATCAGCATAACCCTTGGATTCGATATCATGATCGCTAAAAAAGCGAGTCGGTCCCTTAGATGAATAACCGGTACCGATTATAGAAGTCTCTTGATTTTTTCTAAAGTAATTCATGAGTTTCCCGAGCTTAGGAACCACGTCATCGGAGTTTACGCAATTATCCGCTGATTTATACATTCCACTCGGCAACATTTCTAAACTGCCATAACTTCTTATCTCCATGGAATCCCTCACTCTCTCAGACATAAACCGCGTGGAATTGTATAAATCGAGCCCTCCCCTACTATGCGGCAGATAGTATAAGCTTGTTTTATCGCCAGAAACTGAGCGTTGCAGCGCATAATCATTGACAATTTCCCGCCTAAGATCATCAACCTCTTTGGAGGGCATTCCCAATAAGCCTGAAAGCGCTGCTAAGCCATCGGAAGCAAACCCCCTGGATTGCCGGCATGTATAATGCACCTGATGTCCGTCCAAATTATCTGACATTGATTTCGCTACTTCTTCAGCTCTATGTTTGGATGTCATTATCCCCGGTATATATCTAACCACAGCATTTGGAAATGGCTTCTCACCGACAACTCCCGAAACGGACCCAATCTCCCAAGATTTTTTATGATGGAAAGACTTTCCGTATATCACTCGACCTATTCCTTCACCATAGTATTGAAGGTAAGAGGAGGGAATAAAATGATGCGCTGCCGATTGTATCGTCCTGCCTATCGGCCTCATCATTTCATCGCTAAATCCATGCGCCAGACCGCCATAGACAGGCATAGGCGGAGGGTGTTGCTTTGTTTCCGAAGTTGCAAAACCTAAGAGGTCCGTACAAGCCATGGGATTGTTATGTGTGTAGGCATATAAGTTAAGTCCATCGATAAAGCCCGCCTGATCCTGGGTTATCCATTTTCCTATAGATGGCTGATAAAACCTTTTGCCAAAATTGTATAATCCACTAAGTTCCTCCAATCGGCAGCTTGCAAAGAGCCAGGGGTTGCCGATAGATGATGTTTTAGCTATATTGCCTCTGGAATCATAAATGACAGCTTCGCCAAATGCGCTGTAGCGATAGGACTCAACAGGTTTTTTGCCGTCCTTAGCGATTAATCCAATGAGGTTTGCTCTATGATCATAAATAGGCGCATAAATATTGCCGTTTATTTCAACGGCAATAGCAGCCCTAAGTAAACCTTCCGTTTTGCCCATTACCCTTAATGTTTTGACATCTCCTTGCGGATTTGTGGAGCCGATTTCAAGGATGCCTTGGTAAATATATTGATCAACCTCATCTTCGACCCAGCCATTGTTCCACAAGAATTTTACTCTGCTGACGAGGCGTCCAAAGGAGTCATATTCATTTTCTATCTTCCACTCATTTTCTTTTGTCATTTTTATCAAGCGGTCGAATGCGTCGTAAGAATAATTAATTTTAAACCCTGGTTTTTCCTGCATGATCAAATTTCCATTCGGATCATATAGGTAGGAAGATTCATCATCCGACTCTATTTGGTTAATGGAATTAATTGAGTATGAGTCTTGATCTTTTTTCGTTCTGTTATGAAGAGAATCGTTTTGATAAGAATGGGTTTGAATGCAATCTTCAAAAAGAAGTTGGTTAAGGTCGTCATATTCAAAACAATCAGTTTTTGCAGCATGAGGAGTCTCAAACTGTACGTAAATGAGGTTGCCCATCGGGTCGTAAGCATCTTCGGGAATATTTTCGGAAAAATAAGGTGTTTTCATAAGCGTCATTCTACCGAGCAAATCCCACTCAAAATTTGCGTATTCTCCGGTAATAAGCTTCGATCTTACGCTTCTGTGCTGCCAGTCCGACACTTCATAATCGTGGCGGTATTGCAAAACGCCGGATGCATTGTATTTCGTTACCGCCCACACATCGCACGGTCCATATTTGTATGCAACGAAAGAGTTGTCCGGCAAGAGTATTCTTGTTACCCGTTTTAAGTCGTCGTATTGAAAAAACAATTGGTTTCCGGAGGGCAGTTTTTCAGAAACGAGATTGCTAAATTCATCAAAGCTTCTATAAAGACTTTGGTCGTTGTGAAGGTTTCTGCTTTGGGTGAGATTGTCATTAAGGTCGTAAGAGTACTCATAAGACACACTTTGGTCGGAAGATGAAACCGTTATTTCTCTTCCTAAACCATCATATTGATAAAATAGCGTTACTCCATCTGGTTTTATTTTTGACTCGATGGCTCCAGATTTTGTATACGTCATGGTGACTTTTTTATTTTTTCCCAATGGATCTTCGATGATTGCAATCGGTCTTTTCATGCTGTCATAAGCGTAGGCAACCTGATATTCTCTAATTGGAAGAGCGTCTTCTATGCTCAGCGCAGTTTTTTTAATGACCGAATCCCTATTATCGTAGAAAATTTTCTCTGATGATAACAACGTAGAGATTGCATCAAATTTCTCTATCGACACATCTTTGTTGTGAGAATTTTTAATCGATACCGTTTGAATCCCATTTGGGTCGACGACAATGGTTTTCAACACATTTTGGCCATGCTCATTTATGTAAGAAAAATCGTAAAAGATATTGGTTTCAAATCCCAAAGCATCGATTTTTTTAATCGGCAAATTAAAGGATGTGTATTGGACACGCTGTCTTGAGGCCAAATTCTGGTTTTGATAAACCGCCGTTTCCGTACAGTTGCTGTTAATATCGTAGGTGTATGAAGTTAAATTGCAAAGATTGCCGGAGCCGTCTTCGATCATTTCCTTTATCATACGATCAATGTTGTCATACTCTACAATACGTTTTTTATATTCATTTTCACCTGAAGCATACCTGTTAATGGTCTCTGATAATCTTCCAAGAGTGTCATATCGACACTCTTCTTTAAAAGTATTTTTTAAACCGATTTTTTCTTTGGAAATCAATCTCCCAGCACCATCATAACTATAAAAGATTTGGTAGCCCATCGGATCTGTTTCAGAAACCAAGTTGCCCCTTTCATAGGCATACTTACGGGAGAATAAGAGTTTTCCATCTTCACTATATCGTTCCTCGCAAACTTTCCTTTTTTGACAATCGTAGAAAAATAGAGAAAATGATCCATTTCTATAAATTTGCTTATTAGGCGTCCCGTTTAAGTTGTAAAGGAACGATTCCGAGCTTCCGTCCGAATACTCTACTCGGGTGATTTGACCGCGGCAATTGTACGATTTATGAGTGCTGAAGCCCTGTGAATCTTTTTCTTCAGTAACTTGATCCCATATATTGTACGATTTGTGCTCAACGGTCTCAAGGGGATTGCCGTGCTCGCCGAAAATGCGGGGGCAAACCACTCTGATCAACCTTCCCATGCTATCGTAATGGTAAGATGTTCTGTTGCCAAAAGAATCTATTTCAGCAATTTTCCTGTCCAAATTATCATATTCAAAGCTTTGAACAAATACCTCTCCAGAGTCATGCAATTCTTCCTTAGCAGCTAATCTTCCTCTTGTGTCGTATCTCAGAGATATTGAAAATCCCGAACCCAACAGTTCTTTATATACGCATTTGTTGCCTTTGTTATAACGATATCTCGTCACCCGACCTATTGGATCTACCTCTTCAACACGGTTGCCTTCATCATCATATTGATAGGAAAGGGTAAATTTTAAGTTATTTTCCGAATCATAGTGATCTTCTCTGACAACCAAGTTATATTTCCCATATTCATAATCTATCCTTTTTAACTGCCTCATTCCGGTTTGAGGATCAAGATAGTATTCAATAACTTTTTTTGGTTTTCCAAATCCCGGGGTTAGAGGAGTTTCATTGTTTTCAAACACAGTCGTAACTCGGTGTGACACATCTGCAAGATCGAGTGGATCCGTAGACGAGCCATCATCAGTGATTTTTTTTACTAGTATGTTAAAGTTGCCATATTCAAGAAATTCCCTTGAATAAATTCCTTCTGGGGTAAAACGAAGCTTTGACTTTGGCAAATCTGTCCCTTTAAGGTATTCCCACATCACACCTTCGCCATCATCATCTACTTCAGTTAAAACAAGATTAAAGCCATCAGCTGTATATGTATAATGCCTGCTATATGTTTCCCTGCCGCTTAAGTCTGGCCGACCATCTTTTATTGATTCAAACGGTCTAGGATCGGTTAGACCTGTCAAATGACCAGCGATGGTCTCTTTCAAAACATTGCCAAATGGATCGTAAGTGTAGGTAATTAATGAGAGGGGCTTTTTGTGGCCATTAGCGATTGCCTTCGTAATCAAATTACCAACGTCGCCTTTTATCGGTTTTCCCGCTTTGTTTTTTTCGGATCTCTTTCCCCAAAAAAATAATTGCGATGAATAAAGAGTGGTGTCTTTCGAATTTAATCTTTTATACCGGTCTTTTCTGTTCAAACGTTTATGCCTTGAATACTTATATACTGTTTCTCCGCCCCCAATGTCCCATACAGTGGTTTTTCTCTTACTATCTTCATAATAGATATAGAATACCGGCACGAATTTGTTGTCTGCATTCAGAAGAGAAATTTTATCGACCTTTTTATGTGAATAAGCAAACTTGATGCTCCCCGCGTCCTGCCGATCTATTCTTTCGATCAGCCTAATATTGTTTGTGATATTTCTGGAAACCTTCTTATGCTTTTCTTTATAGTAATAAGTGGTAAGGGGCACTCCGGTCATTGAGCAGGAATCCAGAGAATAATAATAACTGAATTGGTTTTTTTCATGTCTAGATAACGTATAATCTGCGCTTTTGCCGTCACTTGTTTCAACATGAATGTTGTAATTAAGATAGGTAAAATTCATCCACCCTAAAGTTATATTGCCGCTTGAGTCCGTTGCCCTAATCTGGTTTATCGGTTTTATGCGTTTGGATTTATCATGTGTATAATAGATGATGTTTCCGCTCGGGCGAATTTCATGTGACATAGGCGACTCTTCTTCAAAGAAACGTTGCGTACCATCTCCCAGAGTAACTGTAAAATTTTCCTTTTTCCGATCACCCTTTATTTTTTTACGTTGGCAGATTTTTATATTTTTAATATTTGTTCGACCGGAAATTTCATCCCCACCACAATTGGTGACCCCGTAAGACATCTGATAGGCGTTAAGATAGAACCAGTTTTCCTTTGCTTTTGAGTCCTTTTTTGCTATGAACCACATCAGATCGCCGCCGGAATCCTCCAACTCAAAATCCTCATAGGGAGATTGTGTTCCACCTGTTTCAGCTTTGGTGGGGTGATTATGGGTAAAACCTATGCCATAATATTTTTCATCGTAATTGTGACTGTTATAATGTCTTGTAAAACTTATAGGCTCCGGACAATCGACAACCAAATCCTGCGAGGATTGTAAAAGGGTTCCCGTTATAGCATTAACACATCCATAAATGTAGGATGACGGCTCAGCCTGTCCATCGAGTCGAAAATGTTCTTCTTCCGCCTCTATGTGGCAGCTTAAGATAAGAAGTGAGAGAAGAAAAAAGAGAAACTTACACATAACATCATGTCCCCAAAAAGATAATTTCATTTCAAGAAAGACGAAAATAAAATAAAAGTCAAATCGGATTTTTGAAAAAATCTTCTTAAGAAAGAGTGTCTGTTGGTAGGGACGACGCTGTCCTCTAAGGGGATTCAACGCAAAGGCGCGAAGACGCAAAGAAAAAGTTTCTCTTATTTCCTCTCCGTAAGCTCTTGTATGCTCCCCAACGACTTAACATATAGCTTTTAGAATTAGGTATCTACAAAACCAAATTCCGCCCTCATGGGCTCTGTGGTGAATTACACAACAACTTCTTGCTTTTAATTTTATAAAGTGTTACAAATTTGTATCGTTTATTTTAAAGATTAACACCTATTTAAATGGATAAGGTGAAAAATGCTATGACCGCAAAAGTCGGTTGGGTAATTTTATAACACTGTGAGATTCAGTATGTTGAGAATTAAATCGAAGTACGTACTGTATCAATTCTCCAAACTTTTCTGATACACCTAAATATTTCAT
>JAAKFP010000112.1 GCA_011065005.1 Chlamydiota bacterium
CTTGCATTGTTATCTTTGCAAGCATCGGATATGCTAACCACCTGAATCGAGCAACTGATGGTAGGAGGACTTTCACCTCCCTAGTTTTAGGGTTTGCTAGCTGCTCCCGGCCCCTACACATTGATTATGATCAAACTCTTGTGCTAAGATATGATTTTAAAAGACTTATTGATAGCCATGGTACAGAGCCGAATGAAATGCGTGTGAAGATTGTCCAGCCTGGAACAAATAATTCTATATGGAGCGTTCCCCTACCTGATAAAAATTATAAGTCTGTTCTGTCCGATAATTATCTGTTCCTTTCATATCATTCATATCATGATTTCTATTCCGATGGAGACCCTGTTCAAACTGTCGCTATTCGTCTGCAAGATGGCAAAATTCAATGGAAGAATGCTGCTTCCGATATATTGAATTTTACAGCTGTAGGTGAGGAAATTGTTGTTTTCCTTAAAAATGGGAATTTAGAAGTATGGAATTCCTACAATGGAGAAAAAAGCGCTACACTCGATACGGGTATAGACGAGTCCGAAGTCGAATCTTGTAACCTCTCCGCTTTTGGAAATTACTTTGTTTTCAGTACCCCCTATTGGGTCAGAGTTTACGATATGGAAAAAAGAAAACTTTGTCATGATCAACTAATTTTGGAGAAATACCAAATAGGTGACGACTATGGAGGTGTCATAGAGGTTTATATTGATACCAAGTTAAATTGGTTGGCATACAATTGCTATCCTTACCTCTTCGTCGTTAATCTTTGTTCTAAAGAAGTCGTATTTAAATATAAATGTGACTATGACCCCAACTATCTTTGCGACCCGTTTGACATTATCTTGCATCCACCATATCTTTTTTTTGAAGAATTCCCTGCATCACTATGCGCATTAAACATGGAAACCAATGAACTAGAGTACATTGAATATTGGGAATCTTCTGAAAATTTTGAAGACGTGTCGAACCAATCCTTAAAAATCACAGAAAGGCTGCTGCTACTTTCTTACAAAAATGATCAAAACGGTCAATATAGAACATCTTTCATAGACCCCTCTACGCTTGAAGTCATTGCCAACCACCCCGGAAGATTCTTTTTAAATCATAGCACCTTAGTCAGCTTTGAGGGCGAGAATATTCTTTTTGATGATTACCTGGTTGGGTAAGATTAATCATCCGCAAGACAACTTAAGCAGGACATGTCTGATTCCATCGATTTTCAAAGTTTGAAAGATTGGTTTCTCGAGAGTAGAAGAGAACTCCCATGGCGAAACAATCCTTCCCCTTATGCTGTGTGGGTGTCTGAGGTGATGCTGCAGCAAACGAGAGCCTCGGTTGTTGTCCCTTATTTTGAACGTTGGATGGAGCAATTCCCAACAGTCGATCATCTCGCTGGTGCATCGCTGGACGAGGTCATTAAACTATGGGAGGGATTGGGGTATTATTCCCGTGCTAGGAATCTTCTGGCGGGGGCGCAGTATGTTCAAAAGAACTATGGAGGAAAGATTCCTGAAACGGCAAAGGAGTTGGCAGGGATTAAGGGGTTGGGTCCCTATACTGTTGGAGCGATCCGCAGCTTTGCTTTCCATCGGAAGGCTGCGGCTGTTGATGGAAATGTTCTTCGAGTGATTGCCAGGCACTTTCAGATTGAAGAGGACATAGCAAGCGGTAAGACAGTCAACAGAATTCGAGAGCTGTTGGAAGAAATCCTTCCCAATGTTGAGCCTTGGGTTGTCAATGAAGCTCTGATTGAACTAGGAGCGACGATTTGTGGAAAGACACCTCAATGTGGGGAGTGCCCTTTACGGAGAACATGCAAAGGTCGGATTCATGGGGTCGCTAGTAGTCTTCCGATTAAGAGTTCTAAGTCTAGGACGGTACAACTTCATCGTGCTGTCGCAGTGATCCAATGTAACGGCCGTTTTCTGGTTAGGAGAGGAGAGGCAGGAAAGGTGATGCATGACCTGCATGAATTTCCTTTTTTCGAAACAGAAAAACAGGGAATTTCTATTGAGGCATTGAAGAAAAGAGTTTTTCAGGATCTGGCCCTCGAGGTAACCTTCCTCAATGCCTTATCAAATGTATCGCACACCTTTACAAAATATCGGGTGCACTTGGTTCCTGCAGTATTTGAGGCAAAAGAGGTAAAAGAGGTGGAGGGGTTTTTGTGGTGTTCTTTGAAGGAGCTGAACAAGTTAGCCTTCTCTTCTGGACACCGAAAAATATTCCAAATGCTTATTTAAGGTAACCGTTCACCTCTATCTGTTAACCGCGAAGAGCGCGAAGAAAACAAAGGACACGCGAAGAGTATTCTAATAAAAAAACTTCTCGTTTTCTTCGCTTCCTTCGCGATCTCCCCAGAAAATTAACGTGTATTGCTTAAAATTAGGCATCTACAAAAAACTAAATCCCGCCCTCACGGGCTCAATTTTAGTGGTGCCCGATCCCTAGGGCAAGTCCGAAGGACAAGCCCTAGGACCAAATGTCTCCTAAATATTGAGCCCGAGAGGGCGGGATTTTGCCATCAAGTTACCCTTTTTTACGGGCGGGGTTATTTTTTTTCTATTGATGGATTGCCCCACCCCGCTGGCCTGCTTCGCGGTTATTAAGCAGGAGTCTGAACGTTTGCTATTTAAGTTTTTTGTTTGCTTCGTGCAGTTTCAGGTATTTGTAATAGGCGGTGTGTCCATTGTAAAGGGAGATCACAAACCCTTCATATCCTCCGAGGAAACCCCGTTTGAGGAGGTAGCTTTTCAGGAAGGCAATGACACCGTGGGAAATCGCTTTGAGGAGGGATGAGGATTTTCGTCCTACATTTTGTTTTGCAAAAAGATCGGAATAAAGCTGCATTTTTTCGAGAAATTCTGCAATGGAAGCGTAGGAATAGTGTTTCAGAGGGCCTTTTAGGGAGATATGTTTTAGGTTGTCGATAACCACCCCTTCATGAACCTGTGCATCAGAAAAATGGGTATGTTTTCGGTTGTACAGCCGAACCCGTCGATCTGGGTACCATCCACACCATTTGATGAATTTGCCATTAAAAAAGTTGTTTCTTGGGAAGGAGTAGACGCAATCCTCATCAAGAGGTGTTTGGAGGATCTCGTTAGCCATCTCGGGGGTAACCACTTCGTCGCTATCAACAGAGAGGATCCAATCGTGTTTGGCAACAGCGGAGGCGTTGTTATGTGTGGGGCCAAACCCTACAAATTTTTCTTTGTAGATGGTAACGTTGGAAAATTTCTCTGCGATAGATAACGTCTCATCTGTGGAACCATTATCATAGATCACCACTTCATCGAAAGATTTTAGGGCAGAGAGAACTTCCTGCAGGTATTTAGGGCTATTTTTTGTGAGGATAGTTACGCTAATCATTTCAGGGTCAATTATATACGAATAGCCAGAATGCGACTACTATTTTTCCTGTAAGTCGTCTTCCTTTATGCCAAATTCTTTCATTATTTTTTTTTCCAGGGCCTTTTCATCTTCCGTAACCCCCAGACTTCCCTGTAAAAAATCCGCATAGTCTTTTTCAACATTTCTATATTTGAGATTCGGTTCTTGACAATGTTCTTCTATCGCTTTGATCACCCGTTCGGTGTGTCCTTTGACATCTACAGATTTCTCGATCCATCTGATGATCCCTCGGGGATTTATTACGAAGGTAGTGCGAACGACGTTATCATCCTGTAGAACATCAAACATTTTGCACATATCTTTCTTTTCATCGCTCAGCAATGAAAAGGGTAGTTTGTGCTTTTCAAGGAACTTCTTATGTGACTCCACACTATCGGGACTGACACCAAGGACCAGGGCGTGTAAGTTATCAAATTTCCCCATGTTGTCACGAAAGGAACAGGCTTCCTCTGTGCATCCTGGGGTCTCGTCTTTAGGGTAAAAATAGAGTACCAGCGGAGTTCCCACAACATCTTCATCTGTCACTTCATATCCTTCATGATCTTTGACATGAAAGGGGGGAATGGTGTCTCCGACGATCAGCTCTTCAACCATGGTTTCCTCGCCAAAAAATTTTGCAAAGTCGAGTTAAAGCTTTTTTCATAACTATTACCAAAAGGAATAAGATCGTCAATCAATTTTTCGTAACCGCTCAGACACCATATTAACCACGAAGAGCACGAAGAAAAAGAAGAACACACGAAGATTTTTTTATTAATTAGTAGCGTTTGATCTGAACGAATCGTTTGATACAACTTTTCCTTCCTAGATATTGGGTAGGTTGCTACGATATACTCAATCAAAATCGAGGAAAATGGCCATGTTAGAAGAAAAAGTTTCCCAAAAGATCGAAGACTATACCGTCGAGCTGCAACGCCGCCCTCGCCGCAACCGTAAAAGTGCTGCAATTCGCGCTCTTGTTCAAGAAACGCGACTGCATCCTAGCGATTTCGTTGTCCCCTTGTTTGTTTTGGAAGGGAGCAACCAAAAAGAAGACATTCCGAGCATGCCCGGTGTTTTCCGTCTTTCTACCGATTTGCTTTTGAAAGAGGTTGCTGAACTTTATCAGCTTGGCATTCGCGCTATTGACCTCTTTCCCGTCATTCCTCAAGAAAAAAAAGACCCTTATGGTTCTGAAGCGATACGTTCGGGAAATCTTTTGCAGCAAACTATTTCCTCAATCAAGAGGGAACTTCCCGAGATGTGCGTAATGGTAGATGTCGCTTTAGATCCCTATACCGATCATGGCCACGACGGCATTGTGAATGATCAGGGAAAAATCCTCAACGACCCCACACTCAAAGTTTTGGGACAGATGTGCGTTTTTGCTGCGGAAGCCGGCGCCGATGTGGTAGCACCTAGCGATATGATGGATGGTCGCGTGGGTTATATCCGACAGCAGCTCGATCAAGCAGGATTTTCGGATGTGAGCATTCTCTCCTATGCTGCAAAGTATGCCTCTGCCCTCTATGGTCCATTTCGTGATGCGCTGCACTCTGCACCAAAATTTGGCGATAAGAAAACCTATCAAATGAACCCCGCCAACTGCCGTGAAGCTCTGTTGGAGTGCAGTCTCGATGAGTGGGAGGGTGCCGATATGCTTCTAATCAAACCGGGACTAGCCTATTTGGATGTGATCGCAAAAGTCAGAGAACAGTCTGAACTGCCCCTTGGCGCGTATCATGTCAGCGGAGAGTATGCTATGGTGATGGCTGCCGCACAAAACGGCTGGATCGATGGTGATCGCGTCATGATGGAGTGCCTCCTTTCCATCAAAAGGGCGGGAGCGGACTTCATTCTTACCTACGCCGCAAAAGAAATGGCAAAGGTGTTAAACACGGGATCGTAACCCTTCAGTCCCCTTTTATTTCCCTTTCAGTATCAATAAGAATTATCTGGCTCATCACAAGGTAAGGCTAGTTAGGCCGCATATCCCACATATTTTACATTCAATATTAATATTTCAAAAGAATATAAAAATTTGTTATAATTAAAATGGCGCTAGTATATGTAGTTTCGTAATAAAGAGGTTAATTATGGTTGGCCCGATTAAAAAACCAGGTGATATTCCTCCTTTGGGGGAGACGGGTGCTGTTGAAAGAAAAAGCGCTGGAAAAATGGAACAGGGTATCTCAGATGAAGATACCATGGACAGACTTTTTGCGCTGGTTCAGAGTGTTCAAGCTTTCAATCCAGAAGAAAAAGAAGCGAAATATAAATACCTAATATCAGATAAGAATAGAAAAATTAGGCTGATTAAAGAAAATCTATCAGAATTTATCAAAACTCCTGAAAAGGAAGACCTAGTAAAGAGAATTAATGCGATCACCGATTTAGGGTACATGAGAATACGGAAATTAGTTGGCGATAAAGAAAAAAGAGAAGAGTTATACTCGATGTTTTTCGAGCCTTCATTGAAAAAGCCACCTCCTTCTAACACTTCAACAAGAGAAAGACCTAAATTAGAAAGAGGAAGGTGCGAAAGGAAGATCGCGTACACACCTGCAATATTACCACCCTCTGTGTCAGGGGACCGCACACCTGTCCAGACAGAAATGTTAAAACAAGCAAAGCAAAGGGCCGAATTCCATAAAGATACGTATAGAATACAGGCTCTGTCTAAGTTAGGCAGCAAGGTAATCAAGAGTGAAAAATACGATGATCAACTAGCGGCTTTAAATGCACTGAAAATGTTTATTCGGAATTCCAGTCCAACACGGAATTTCGATGGTTCTAACATGGGCAAGCTGAAACGCCTGGAGGAATCTCTGGGTTGGGAAAGACCCTGGGATCTCCCACGAGACACTCAAGAGGAGAGCTATATAAGAAAGAGGGACCTTGTTGAAAGAAAAATACATGGGTACAGCGATATTCCTTATGCCGAAGAGGGGTTTGCAGCCAACCGACCCGTATACATGGGGATTAATCCAGGTAACGGTCCTCGCGGAGCCGCTCCCGGTTATGGTGGATCTTACTTCGTAGCTAAAAGGGATGTTTACCGTAAGTCAACTCTTACTGCTGGAGATACTTTTAGTGAGAAGTTCATTGAAGGACGCGTGCCAGCGGCTACTATAGATACCTTGGAGATCGTTATCGCTAACATGGAAGTCGAAGATCTTAAGGAGTTGTATCTGATGGCCACAGATCAAAAGCCCCCCAAACCCCTGAAAGATAACAGGTACATAGAGGTTCAGATAGCCAACCTGAAGTGGTCTGACTACGAAAAAATTGTTCTAGACCGCAAGGAGGTGCCTGTGGGAAGTGAGGCGGAGCGGCGATGGGAAGCTATGGCTGCAAAGCATGGATTTAGATTGGAATTTTTCGATAGTAAGGGATGGGAACAGGCGATTTTGAAAGGGAATTTAGCTCAAGCTAATAGAGAACAAGGTCCTCTGACTAAAAGCGAAGAAAGCCGTTCTTCTAGGAAACAGCCTTCAAATCCCACCAAGCTGAACGTCGATTACTTTATGATAGCTTTAGGTCTGGCTATTGACAAAAGTAAGGATGGAAACATTAGCCAGAATGAATTGAGAGAGATGTGTAAGGCTTACGGAGAAATTGTCAATCCAGCGACAAGTGTAGGGAAACCGGAAATGACCAGCGAATCAACAGAGGACGATTCCGAGAAAAAACCAATCCTCATGTTATTTTACCAGCTTCTTGAAGCTGCCAAGCCCTATGGAGAGAAATATAACAAATCAATCGTAAATTTTATTAGTGAGAATTCCGTTAAATTTCGTAGTTATGTTGACTCTTTGCCAGAGGAGGAGGATATAACAAAGGCAGAGCAGGCACGAGCAATCAAGAAAGGAAAAAAGCCAAGCAAAAAAGAAGAGAAGAAGCTCGAAGAGAAGGTAGAAACCATCCGAGCACAAGCAATGCTGAAGAAGCGAATCAAGAGTTGCGCTTCAAACTTTAGTGATTTTGGTCATGTTCCGGTGACGTTTACAGGAAAATGGTCTATTTTGGTTGGAGATTTTAAGAAGGCGCTGGACAAAAGAGACCATGCTGGGATGTTGAAACACGCCAAAGCGATGTATAAAGAACAGGAACTCTTTTGTGAGCGTATGAACCTAGAAAACGCAGTTGAAAATGATCTATAAGTGCAAGATTTTGGTTCATAACCGCTTACAATGGAGGGTCACATTCCCATACGGTGAAGGGGCCCTCCATTGTAAGCGGTTGTGGGACAA
>JAAKFP010000113.1 GCA_011065005.1 Chlamydiota bacterium
TGTAACGCCCCTTCAAGGACTGATACAACGACTTAATTTTATAAGAAGAAGCTGTGCAATATGCGGAACAATCCATATAGCCTATTTGTTGATGCGAAAGGGGGGACTTGAACCCCCACGAGGATAACCTCACTACCCCCTCAAGATAGCGCGTCTACCAGTTCCGCCACTTCCGCAAATTGAATCTGAGTGAAGTATATTTTAACAATTCCATCCCAATCAGGCAAGGGAAATCACCTCATCAAAAAATTGATGCACTTTTTCATGAAAGCCCAAAGGGAGGGGGAAAAGCTGCAATTCCGAGAGAGAACGGCAAAATGCCAGAAGGATGAAAAGACGGGTCTCTTCCTCAGAAAAAGAGAAACCCCTACCCATTGCATGCTTTTCGCAAAAGTTTTCCCCTTGGATCAAATGCATGACAGAAAGAGGAGCCTTGCACGTGGCACACTGATCTGATAGCGCCAAATACCCCTCATGGCGGACGAGTTTTAGTCGGAAACTCACCTCCAAGATCTCTGGCGAGGAAAAAAGGGGAATGGCATCTAAATAGCGCAAGAGAAGCTGATAAAGCAAAGGCGCAGGCTTCCCTTGGAACTGCGATTTTTGGATCGCTTGAATGAGACCGCAGGCAGCCTCTAAGGATTCTAGGTTTTTTCTGAGCTTCAAATGCTGATCGATAACCGATATCTCCCGACAGGATAAAAGGTCGCTATTTCCTTTTCGATAGACAAACTCTGCACGTGTTAGCGGTGTCGTTGTCACTCCCTTTTTGCGGTGGATGCTATGCGCTTTTTTGACGATAAACTTCACCAGGCCCTGATCTGCGGAAAAAACAGTCAAAATCTGATCGTACTCTTGGAAGTCAAGGGCGTGAAGGATAACCCCCTCGGTGCGGAATATCTGCATATAGGTATTTTGCGTTTTTTCCTTTTCAGTTTATCTCGTTCAGGGTAGAATATCTACTGAAATTAATTAGCACCGATAGCTCAATAGGATAGAGTACCCGGCTTCGAACCGGGTGGTTAGAGGTTCGAGCCCTCTTCGGTGCGTTTCGGTAGGTATTAACGAAAAGACAATTATTTTGAGGTTACTATGAAAGGTAAAGAAAAAGCTGCAGAATTTACTGATGAGGGATACAAGATTATCGTTACTGGACGAGATGTTACAATTACCGATGCGATGAAGGCTTACGCAATAGAAAAAGTTTCTAAGATTGAAAGGTTTAGCACTCGCATTATCGATGTCCAAGTCACCATGGACATTCAAAAGCTGCAACATCGCGTTGATATTGTATTGAGTGTGGACCACATCAAAATCAAAAGCCGGGCATCAAGCACTGATATGTATGCTTCGATTGATAAGGCTGTAGAGAAAATCGAGCGGCAGCTCCGCAGGTATAAGAAGAGGATCCAGGACCATGCAGCGAAAGCATTGAATATAGTCGATTTAAAGGTGAATGTTCTGAAATTGCCGGATGAGGAGGAGTTGATCGATATCAATATGGATATTGAGGACGAAAATCAACGCTCGATCATGGAAAAATATAAGCTCCATGAGATTGTTAAGCAAAAAACGATACCTTTGAAGACATTGACATGTGACGAAGCAATATTGAGGATGGAGTTGACAAGGGATGCTTTTCTTATCTTCCGCAGTGAAGAAGATCAGAAGCTCAAGGTGATTTATCGAAGAAAGGATGATAATTTCGGTGTGATCGAAGTTGAAGCCTAACGAACCGAAAACAATTCGTTGTTCCGCACGAAAAATTCCTGTTGAGGTAACACCTGAAGAGATGGTCCGACAGGAGCTTCTAGGCCGTATGACCGGAGTTTTAGGTTATCCTAAGAATCTTATCGCCGTAGAAAAGGGGTTGAGGCATATGCCCCACATCCAATGTACAGATCAAGAGGTTCCAGAGCGCCGAGCCGACATCATTTGTTTTGGAAAGGGAATCCATCCACACTTTGAGCTGTATCCCTTATTGCTCATCGAGTGTAAAGCTGTGAAGCTTACCCATAAGGTCATCAACCAAGTCACTGGGTATAATCATTATCTCAAGTCCTATTTTATTGCGGTTGCCAACAAAGAAGAAGTGCAAACCGGATGGTATAACGCCACCTTAAGCAAATATCAGTTTGTCCCTTTTATCCCCTCCTACCAAGATCTGATACAAGCTATAACCAATCAAAAGTAACCATTCACCTCTATCTGTTAGCCGCGAAGATCACGAAGAAAGCGAAGGACACGCGAAGATTTTAAAAAAATCTTCGCGTTTTCTTCGCTTCCTTCGCGCTCTTCGCGGTTATTAAACGAGGGTCTGAATGCTTACTCCCTTTCTTTCTTTAAAAAAAATATGGTATAATAGAATATATAGAGAGGTAGACTATAAACGTAGAATCCCGCCATGAAAGAAAAAAACCCTTTTGATAAAGTTTTTGATCAGATCGCAGATTTGCTTGCCAAAACGGAGGTGGACAAGTCAAAACCCCTAGAGGGGAAATTTGACAAGGGCGTAGGAAAACAGCTGGATGAAATCGAGAAAAATATCGAATTTCTGAGCAAAGTCACCGAGGAAGCGCTGGAAAAGAGTGGAATAGATTCGGAAACGCTGAAGGGGAACATTGAGAACCCGCCAGATTCGTTCTCTCGTAAAGAAAAGCGAATTCTTGAAAGATCCAAGAAGTTAAAAGGCGAAGCAGATAAGGTTGAACGCGAGTATGCAAAAAAGGCCGAGTTTGCAAAGATACAGAAGAAAAAAGCAAAGTCAATCGGCAAGAAGCGAAAGAGAAAAATCAAAAAAAAATTAGGGGGAGAAGGTTGGCTTCGCTTGTAATGGATGGAAAGCTGTTTCAAAAGAACGTAGAGCTTTGGGCTTGTGCCCATCCAAAAGAGGCTGTCTGGCTTCCTTATATCGATTGTGATCACCTCCAGTTTTGTAAAACAAAGAAAGGGCAAGCTAATCTCAAGGTCCGAGAGAACAGCAGAACGCACTATTATCATTCAAATGTCGATGCCAAAAAAGAAGCAGAGCGATGGTTTGCGAAGTTGGACCTCAAAGGTGTCGACGTTCTCTATATTTATGGGGTTGGGCTTGGGTACTATTTCGATGCCGCCAAATCATGGCTGAAGAAGGGCCCGGAGAAGCATCTGGTTTTTCTGGAGGATGATTTAGCGGTGGTTCACCGTCTTTTTGAGACCAGAAAAGGGTCAGAAATCCTGAAACATGAACAGGTTTCCCTTTATCATTTCAATGAAATCTCCGACACCGAAGTGATCTTCAACGAGCTTTTCTGGAACTTCGTCATGTCGAAAATAGACTTTTCCTGTTTGAAATATTACGAGAAAATCAAAGGGGAAAAGTTCACAGAGCTGCATCATCAGATCTCTTACGATGCTGCCACAAAGAATGGCCTTCTCGAGGAATACCTCGAATATGGAATCGCATTTTTTCGGAATTTTTACTCGAACATGCCGAAGCTTGCTGACTCGTCTCTTGGTAATACCCTGTTTGGGCAGTTCAAAAATATCCCTGCAGTGATCTGTGGGGCTGGACCTTCCCTGCAGAAAAACATCTCTTTGTTGAAGACCATCGGTGATCGTGCGATTATCTTTGGGGGGAGTTCCTCTTTAAATGCGCTGTCCGCAGCAGGAATTGTCCCCCATCTCGGCGCTGGCATCGACCCAAATCCTATGCAAGAAGAGCGCCTCAGCCAGGTCCAAAACCTTTCCTTTCCCTTTCTATATCGGAATCGCATGTTCCCAAAAGCTCTCGATTTGGTCACTGGGCCTAAGTTGTACATCACCGGTGCCGGTGGATATGACATCTCAGAATGGTTCGAGAACAAGTTAGACATCGATGGTGAAGTCATTGAGGAGGGAAGGAATGTTGTCAACTTCTGTTTAGAAGTTGCTCATGCCATGGGGTGCAATCCTATTATCTTTGTTGGAATGGACCTCGCATACACCGGAATGAAAGAATACACCACGGGGGTGCTGGAACAGACGACAGTGACCGAAAAAGAAATTCTAGAAGCGGAAGATTTTAACGACGTTCCCCTAAAAAAAACAGACATACGCGGTAAGACCGTGTATACCCTTTGGAAGTGGGTTGCCGAATCTAAGTGGATCGGTAATTTCGCGGAAACCCATCCAGAGGTCACTCTGATTAACGCTACGGAAGGGGGGCTTGGTTTTCCCGGCGTTCCCAATAAAACCTTGGCGCACGTTGTTCGTAAACATCTTCAGCGGCGATATCGGGTAAAATCTCGGATCGATAAACAGATCGAAAATGCCAAAATGCCTCGAGTCACCAAGAAAAAGATTCACCGGGTGATGAGAGAGTTGCTAGAAGGTCTACACCGTTGCATGGACCTTTTGAACGTGCTGTCTGATGAAAATGAAAGGCTAAAACGGGAAATCAAGAAAAAGAAAAAAGTGGAGCACATGCAAACCGGTAAAGGCGCCCTTGCCGAGACAGAGCTTTCTGAAGAGCCCGCATATGTTTATGTTCTACAGATCTTTAATGCTGTGTTTTCCCGCGTCTTACAGCGAGATCTACGAAAGGTCTACCATCCCACCACAAAAATCAGCGAATTAGAGCACGCCCTGTTTCGTCTCGACCTGAACAAAAAAAAATACACCCTATTGAAAAATGTTGCTACAGTAAACATCGAACTCATAAAGCATTCCTTAAACGCAAAGGCGCAAAGGCGCAAAGGAATATAATTTCTTTGCGTTTTTGCGTTTAAAACACCTAGCACGAAATTTGTAATTCTGGAGGGAAATAAGATGGTCATAAGAAGAGCTGTCCAGAGGCTGTGCCTCTTTGTCGCAATATTCGTTTTCACTCTTCCTGTGACAGCAGAGGAAATCAGCACCACTTACACCTATACTCTAGAAAAAAGCTATCCCACAGCAGATGTTAGCTTCCTCATTGCAGATTTAAAATATAACGAAAGAGATGGAGTGAAAATCTGTGAAGTGCAACATGGAAGCTTGTCGGTATTGAGAGGCTACGATTTTTTGTATGGTGGAGCAGAAATCGTTGCGGAGAAATTTTGTGACTTTCTGTCTCAATACCAGAGCAATGCCTGGTTTTTGAAGAATACCATATTATACGGTCCGTTCAATACAACATTCGTAAATAGAGGATGGATACCAGCTGCTGGAATGATGACTTTATCTAAAGATTCTTTTTTTCAGGAGTGTTCCTCAATGTCAGTTTACGACCCCAGCAGCATCTACGATTACCACGGAGTGTTATATGCAAAACCTGGGACTTTAGAGTCTATAGAAAAGTTCAGAAATAACAACCCGGGGATCCTGCTTATAGATCGCGTCACTTTTCCTTATTGGATCGACAAATACAAAATGAGTATTCTCTTTACACAAGATCAAAGGCTAGCACGCTACAAACCTCGATGGGGACTCTATGCGAAGAAATATTCATCCGGACTTGCACAAAAAATCATTAACGATATCAAGAGCGAAATATTTGTGATCAAACCCCGAGGAGCCTTTTTAGGGAATGGCGTCATCATCGTTGCCAAGGAAAATCTTGATGCAACGCTGAGAACTATATTAAAGAAAAAGAAAAAGCAGATAATACTATCGGATCCCTCCTATTCCCATTGGAAGTATGATTCTTTTGACTCCTTTCTCGTCGAAGAATTTATAGAATCGGACCCTGTTACTGTTCCCCATCTAGAGAACCAGCAGTATGATGGGACCCTGCGGGTGATTTTCTTTCTAAGTTATCAGCAGAAAGAGATTCAGTCCGTCCTTATGAAAGGATATTGGTACTTGCCGAAAAAAAACCTTTCTCAAAAAGGAACTTTGAATGAAAGACATAAATCACACATTGCCGATGGTTACAATGCTGCAATCACACCGGCAGTGCGGCAGAAGGTTGAAGAACAGCTGCAAGAAGCTATATATCTTTTATACCGACAGATGCTTGAAGCTGATCATAAATCAGCAATTCCCGCTGGAAATTTCACCACAGAGTTCACAGAGAGCACAGAGAGAAATTTGAGGTTTTATGAGAGGGTCTATTTTTAATAAACACCGAAATTTTTCCATTCTCTGTGTTCTCTGTGAACTCTGTGGTAAATAAATCATTAACAATAAGAAAGTTGCTTCAGCGGGAGCGGCTGATCATAAATTGTAGTTGTAGGTGTGGAGCTTGTTTCGTAGGGTGCGAGGGCTGATCCCCAGGATTTCAGCAGCCTTCTTGCGGTTGTTGTTTTGCTTATGCAACGTTTCAATGATAAGTCGCTTTTCCAACTCCTGTAACGAGACTCCTACCGGCAATATTCCCTGAGAGGGTTCTTCCGCAAAGGTTTTTTTGGGTTGTTCGTAGGTGTCGACAAAGATGAACTCTGGGCCTATCGTATTGGAAGGGTTCATCACCACAGCACGTTCGATGACGTTGGCAAGCTCTCGAACATTTCCCGGCCATTCATACGAAAGCAGCTTTTTTATTGCTGAGTCAGAGAATTCGACAACTTCCTTGTGGTTTTCTAAAGAACTGTTCTGTAAGAAATACTGAGCCAGAGGGACGATGTCATCCTTTCGCTCTCGCAAAGGGATAAGGTGGATAGGGACGACATTCAAGCGATAGAAAAGATCTTCTCGCAACACCTTTTCGGTGATTGCTGTTTTGATATCTCTATTGGTCGTTGAAATCAGGCGGACATCAACTTTGATGGAGTTGGTGCCGCCAACCCTCTCAAAAACTTGTTCCTGGACGGCACGTAACAGCTTTGCTTGCACCGTGAGGGGAATCTCAGTAACTTCATCAAGCATCAATGTTCCGCCGTTCGCTAACTCAAACCTGCCAATCCTTTTATTGTTTGCTCCCGTAAATGATCCTTTTTCATGTCCGAAGAATTCTGACTCTATCAATGTTTCGGGAATAGCAGCGCAGTTGACTTTGATGAAAGGGCGGTCGGCTCGCGACGATTGGCAGTGGATGGCCTGAGCGACGACCTCCTTCCCAGTGCCCGATGCTCCGGTAATAAAGACGCTGGCATTGCTCTTAGCCAACCGAGAAACATCCTTGAGAACATTTTTCATGAAGGAGCTCTCTGCAATAACTTGTGGTGCGTTGTTGCCCCCTTTCCTATTCACCTCTTCTCTGAGGAATTGGTTCTCATTTAGAAGCTTTTGGTGTTCTGTGGCTTTACCAACAACAGCCTCTATCGTGTCCGGAGAAAATGGCTTGATCAAATAATTGAAAGCACCCAAACGCATCGCCTCAACAGCATTTTCTATGCTGCCGTATGCTGTGACAACAACGACGATGGTTCCTGGGGAGATCTCTTTGATTTTCTTTAAGACGTCGATACCCGTTAAGTCAGGCATCTTCATATCGGTAAAAACCATGTCGAAAGATTTTTCCTTGAAGAGAGCGATACCCCTTTTACCATTTTCAGCTGTAGCGACCTCGAAGTTGTCTCTTCGTAGCGTTTCCGCAATAAAATCTCTGATCAGTTCTTCATCATCGATGACCAATATTTTTTCTATAGACATAATTATCCTTTAATAACGTCTTGTTCAGTCTTGCTTCGGAAGGATGTCCGTGGATTTTGTTTCTGTTTCCGTCGAACGGGAATGATTCAACATCTCTGTCA
>JAAKFP010000114.1 GCA_011065005.1 Chlamydiota bacterium
ATGATAAATACATTTATTTAGCTACTAAGGATTAGTTGGTTGTGAAAAATCCAACCGGATTTTGTTCCCATAGAGATTTGCGCCTCGCAACTGAAGAGCTATAACAGCCTAAATGTAAAGGTTGTTTCTTCTAGCCTCCTTAGGAACCGTGCAAAAATAACTTGCACATTTCTGATATCACAGCATCTTCATCTGCTACGTTGCAAATCCTTGAAAACTAAGAAGTTGGCTGCGGATTTGCGCCTTACAGCTGAAGCGCTGTGATATCAGAAATGTATAACTTATTTTTGCACAGTTCCTTAAGAATAATCGTTGCCTGAAACTCTGTTGAATCGTAATATGTTCCTTTTCAAGCACGATCACTCCGGATCCAAGGAGCACATCATGGAAAAGTCAAAATGTTTTCTTAGGATAACACTCTGTGCTAGCATTGCACTCTTAATGCTCTCTGGTTGTTATAAAATGCCAGCCGCTGGCGAATATTCGGCAATCCCCGCAACAAACAACCCTGATGTTTGTGGAGATCGTGGCCCCCCAAGCTGGATGCCTAGTGCAGGTTTTTAGTGCCGGAGGCTTTTTTGATATAGACGCTCTCTTCAACGAGACGTGATGATAGCGAAACACTGTTATGAAACTTGATTTATGAGGATAAAATATGCTGGTGCTGACGAGAAAGTCTGAAGAAAAAATTACAATTGGCAGAGAGAAGAAAATTGTTATCACAGTACTGAAAATCCAAGGCGACAAAGTCTCTATAGGTATAGAAGCTGATAAAGAGACTCCCATCTTTCGGAATGAACTAATTGAAGGGGAAAGTTTCGAAATTGAACAAGTAAAAATGGAAGTACGATGATCAAAGTAACCCTAGACTCTCTCCAAGAGTACCTACGAAAGAAGAAGCATGACGTCCAGCTCCAAAAAGAAACGCAGCAACTGTATATCATTTTGAAGATCGAAGGAAAAGAGTTTCCCCTATTTCTGCGGATCTTCGAGCAAAGCGAGCTTCTACAGCTTCTGGTCTTCATGCCCACACCCATTAAACCTGGCACCCATGCCGACGTGGCCAGACTTCTGCACTTACTCAACAAAGAATTAGACATTCCAGGTTTTGGTATGGATGAAAACACTCACCTTGCCTTCTACCGTTGCATGCTGCCTATTCCAGGAAAGAAAATTGATGAAACCCTTTTCGATGCCTACCTCAAATCGATCGAACTGATCTGTGAGTCTATCACCGCCCCTGTTTTTGCTGTCGCCAGCGGCCTTGCCACGTATCAGGAGATCCTGCAAAAAGCTAAAGAGAGCGTTGAGAAAAATAAATTCAAACCCTAAGGGAGTTTCTTTTACATCATGGCTACGCGACCCATCTACTACGATACAGAAACTACAGGAATTAAATCCGATAAAGATCACATCATTGAGATCGCCGCCTACGATCCAGTAAATGATCGTTCCTTTGAAGAACTGGTTAATCCAGGACGCCCCATACCTCCCGAAGCTACAGCGATTCATCATATCACCGACGAAATGGTTTCAAAGTGTTCCGATTTCTCTGAGATCGGAAAAAAATTCGTCGACTTTTGTGATGGAGATGTTGTTCTAATCGCACATAACAATGACAATTTTGATCTCCACTTCCTGAGGAATGAATTCAAAAGGAACGATCTTGCCATGCCGTCGTGGCGATTTCTTGACTCTCTCAAATGGGCTAGGCGCTATCGCCCCGACCTCCCCCGCCACTCATTGCAATTTCTACGTGAAATCTATGGAATTCAAGCGAATAATGCCCATAGAGCTTTGGATGACGTCATTGTTCTTTACAAAGTTTTCTGTCTGATGATCGATGACCTCACTATCGAGGAAGCAATCACACTTCTCAACACCCCTCGAGCTATTACGATGATGCCTTTTGGGAAATATCAAGGCAAACCCCTGAAAGAAGTCCCCAAAGACTACATCCAATGGCTCTCTTCTAATGGCGCCTTCGAAAAATCGGAAAACGAAGAGCTACGCAGCAGCTTCGAAAAGCTAGGCGTTCTTTAACGATTTGGGAGTACGGGGACTTGTCACCGTTCAGCTCCCGACCCAATCACCGCGAAGATCGCGAAGAAAACGAAGAAAACGCGAAGTTTTATCAAATAATCTTCGCTTGTCCTCTGTTTTCTTCGCGTTCTTCGCGGTTAACAGATAGAGATGAGCGGTTACTCACCATTTTGTTAGATTGACAAAAATGCGTAACGCCCTTTAACTTTAATTACAAAACCAACCTTATAAAGGTATATCAATGTACAAGTTTATCATTTACATTCTTCCTGTCGTTGTAGCAATTTCACCCACCTTCGCGGAAGAAGAGATTAGCCTGCCTATACAGACAACCCCAAAAGCGATCAATCTACAAATTCAAGAAGAAATTGAATCTCCACTGACAAAAAAGAACGATTTACAGTTGTTAGATGTGCTGGATCATCATTGGATTCATCAGCTTTCAAATATAAATGAAAATGATCATCAAATTATGTTAGAAGATGGGTCTACTTGGGAAATTGGCTGGTGGTGGCATTTTAGAGTGCAAAATTGGGATCAAGCAGACACAATTGTCTTGACCTTCGACAAGGGTTCTGTATTTAACAGGGTAAAAATAAGAAACGTTAGTAAAGGAAGTACGGCATGGGGTAATCTGTATTCCTCTCCTCAAGTGGATTCTCCAAATCTACAATGGGTACAATCTGTGGAAGATCATTTCTCTACAATTGTATTAAATGATGGGTGCCGTGTTAAGAGTTCTCATCCGGGCATCTTTAAAGATTGGAAGGAAGAAGATATTGTGATTACCGCAAGAGTCGAAGGTAAAAAAACACCTTACGCTTTATGGAATGTTTTTACTTGGACGATCGTCTGGAACTTAACAATAGACGATTAACCCAAATTTGGACGATCTAGGACGTTGGTGGATTAATCACCACCAAGCACACCGACTCGACTTTCGACATTTGGATTCAGCCTGAAAGGCTGAAAGTGCAACAGCCCTCTCTGTGAGCTCTTGTGTTCTCTGTGGTGAATTACGCAACAAAGCCAGATCTAGTAAGGAAGGAGAGCTTCGGGGTGGGCTTTGGAGAACTGACGGATTCCCTCATTTCTGAGCTTACAGGCAGGACATGCCATACACCCTTTTTGGGGGAGCCCTTCGTAACAGGTGATGGTTTCTTTCAGGAGAAAGTTGAGGATACCTAGTTTTTCGGCAAGCTCCAAGGTTTCTTTTTTTGTCATCTTGACGAGAGGTGTGAGAATCTCAAAGGTGGGATCTGCAAGATCTTGCCTCAGGATCTCCTGTTTTAAGTCCATATAGGCTCTAGAGCAGTCTCGGTATCCTGAGTTGGCCTCTTCTATTTCCATCACACCCATATAAATACAGTGGACCCCAAGATGATGAGCATGGATAGCTCCCAATCGTGCCATAAGCCCATTTCTACCGGTGACGAGCGTATTCGGAGGTTGGTCGGGCAAATGTTCGATGGGGATTTTGGAATTCATCAGGGCATTGTCTGTAAGTTCTTGTAAACAATCGATGTTGACGACTGCATGTTCGACGCCCCATTCTCGACAGATCATTGCAGCTTTTTCGAGCTCCAAGGAGTGTCTTTGCTGATAGGTGAAGGAGAGACTAAGGGTGTCGTGGTTCCCGAACTCCCGGAGTGCTAGCGCTAAGCATAGTGAGGAATCCATGCCCCCTGAATGTATAACAAGAGCTTTCTTCTTTCTCATTATTCCGCTATAGAATGTTTATGCATGACGTCCCACATCTGTTTAAATCCGTGGCATGTTTTGAGAAGCTGATCTTTGGTCCCTTCTGCTATTTTTTCTCCATCTTCCAGGTAGATGATTTTGTCGGCATCTTCGATTGTGGTGAGGCGATGAGCAATAATAATTTGGGTCATCTGACCCCGTAGTTCCTTTATCGCTGTTTTAATAGAATTTTCACTCACATTATCTAGAGAGGATGTCGCTTCATCCATAATCAGAATAGGAGCATCTTTTACTAGGGCTCGAGCAATCGCAAGGCGTTGTTGCTGCCCTCCGGAGAGATTTTTTCCATATTCTGATAATTCTGTGTGGTATCCTTCGGGCAGCTTCCGGATGAACTCATCAGCGTGTGCTCTCTTAGCAGCATCAACAATTTGGGACTGAGAAAACGGCCTACCAAAAGAAATATTTTCTGAAACGGTGTCGAGGAAGAGAAATGGTTTCTGGGGAACAAAAGCGATTTTCTCTCGAAGGGATTTCTGTGTATAAGTATTGATGGGCTTGCCGTCGATCCGTATTTCCCCTTCCTGAACCTCATAAAGGCGGGGAAGAAGCTGAACAACAGTGGATTTACCCGCTCCAGTTGGGCCAACTATGGCTACGGTTTGCCCTTTATTGATCCTAAAGCTGAGGTTTTTGATGACCCATTGCTCATTGTAACGGAAACTTACTTTGTCGAATTCGATTTCTTTTTGGAAATCTGTAAGGGTTTCAGCGCCATCATGGTCGACGATTTGCGGTTGAATGGACATCACTTCAAACAATCGGTCTGCAGCTGAAATACCTCTTTGGATGTGGCTGTTTTCTTCGGCGAACTTTTTCACCGGCTCATAAAAAACATAGAGAAGCCCACAGAAGAAGAAAACTTCCGCCACGCTCATTTTCAGAACATACAATCCCCACATTAGAGCAATCGACAGAAAAGACATCCCTATCGTGTGAACAATAGGCCTAGAAGAAAGATCATAGCGAGCGCTTTTCTTTTCAAGGTCGGCCATCCGTTGGTTTTGCTCTTTATATTTTTTCAGAGAAAAATCTTCCATAGCAAACATTTTCACTGTTTGTATTCCTGCTAAGAAGTCGATCAGTACAGAAGCAAACTTCTCCTGATTCTGCTGGATTTGCTTCGAGATTTTCCTCACTTTTCTAGAGATGTAAACGATGGGAATAATGATCGCTGGCAGCCCTAGAAAAACGATCAGAGACAGCTGCCAGGATGTCAAAAAGCAAAGCGTTAAGGTTGTTATGACAGTAAACGGTGTCTGCAAGTAGTTGACTAATACTGAAGTAACCGCATCTCCTATTAATGCAGCATCACCAACCACTCTTGAGGATAGCGTCCCAATGTTATATTTCTGATAAAATTCCATGGGAAGGGATTGAATATGCTCAAAATATTCCTGTCTTAAGTCGCGACTGACTCGAATTGCTAGTATGCGTGTACTAAAACGATGGGAAAACAATGTTACTGCTTTTAGCAGAGCTACAAAGACTAGAGCTATGGCAAGGTTTTTGAGATTTCCAGAGACCGGAAAGTATCCGTCGAGAAAGTTGATCACCTGTTGAATACGGTCAGGACTTTTAACACGTTTGAAAAACTTCTTGGTATCATTCTTAGTAATAATATCTTTATCTGTGGTAGCAACCTCATCCCACCGCTTTTTCACCTCTCCTCGAGATATCTCCTCGGTTCGCTGCAACACACCATCTTTTTCTGGTGCGAATAGCTCGAAAAAATCGGGTCCTTTCTTAGTTATGACCCCAAGAGCCAGAATTTCAAGCTGAGATGCCAGCGTTAAAAAACACATCGCTAAAATGCTAAAGGTAATCAGAAGACGTTGTTTCGGGTTTTTGAAAGCGGCAAGAAAAAGTTTTTTCATGATGTTTGATGCTTATGCGATTCTATCGCTTGTTGGGTTATCGCTCCATGAGATGTGGTCCAAATTGCGTTTCCTTCATAATATTGAATTAATTGAGGGCTTTCATGTTTTATTTTGGAAACCTTTTCCAAAAAGCCTGAAACATTTCGATGTGCAAAAAGATCGATATACGCGCAGTCGACATCGGGATGATTCTCTGCAAACGCTTTAAATTCAGAAAATGCGTCCGAACTTGTCGGACAATGTACGCTATGTTTAAATAAGAATAAGTCTACCGGTCCATTCCCCTCGATCATCGCCAACAGCTGGGATTCGCTGGTTATCTCAATCATTGCCCCTTCTCCTCAATGGTGTGTTCTCCCATTTCTCTATACTTCAGATATCTTTGTTCCAAAATAACTTTTGGTGGAATTTTCCTAAAGATTTGCCACTGTTCCTGAATAAATTTTTTCACTTTCTCATAAACCTTCTGTGGATCATGATGTGCGCCTCCCAAAGGCTCTTTTATGATGACATCAATGAGGCCAAACTCCTGCAAGTCTTCAGCATTTAATTTTAGCGAAGAGGCAGCATCTACATTCTTTGCAGGGTCTTTCCATAGAATAGACGCACATCCTTCTGGAGAGATGACCGAAAAATAGGCATGTTCCAGCATCCCTAGAACATCGCCGACCCCCATACCGAGAGCCCCTCCAGAGCATCCTTCTCCAATCACAATGACGATGATGGGTGTGGCAATGCAGAACATCTCTTTGAGGTTGTTGGCGATTGCCCACCCTTGACCCCTCTCTTCGGCCTCCAAACCAGGAAAGGCTCCGGGAGTATCCAACAAAGAAACAATAGGGAGATGAAACTTTTCTGCCAATTTCATCAAACGTAAAGCTTTTCGAAAACCCTCCGGATGCAGCATCCCAAAGTTGCGATGCATACGACTTTCCGTGTCGTTCCCTTTCTCCTGCCCAATGATTACACACTTCATGCCATTGATTCTGGCCAATCCCCCAACGATGGAGTGATCGTCTCTGTAGTTGCGGTCGCCATGCAACTCGACAAAGCTGTCACAAATGTGTTCTATATAGTCGACGGTATGCGGACGCTGAGGATGGCGACAAATCTGCACTCTCTGCCAAGGAGATAATTCGGAGTAAACTTTTTCTTTGAGTTTCTCCAGCTTCTCTTCGAGTTTTCTGATTTCAGTATTGAAGAGGGAATTATTCTGACTTTGTTTTTTCAGATGGCCTATTGTCTGTATATACTCAAAAATCTGCTTTTCGTGCGGTAAAATATCCATAATTCTGATGACGGTTATATACTATTATTTTTATTCAATCCGAAAGATATTATATCACAACAGTCATCAATTTTCAATGGCTTTGTTGGGCAATTCACCACTGAGAGAATATGAGAAAGGAGAGGGTTAGACTGCTATTCTTTCACTGTGTGGCATCCCTAATCTTGTCATTATATTTAGAGCAATAGATTTTGCATGAACTTCTGCTTTTTGATTTGGTAAACAACTAGATTTTAAGTTGTTGCCAAATAACTGTTTAAATCGAAACATCGCTGTCTCTGCTAATGACCTCCGATGGTAACCTTCCATTTTGCACTAAAGATCTGTTATAGTCTTTCCAATTGCGAATACGATATTTTGATTTTTCACTCATTCTGATCCTCCAAGTTTCTGTAAGAAAAACTTAGAGGGCGGAAAGTTTTAGAGCAAGACCCGAATACTATAAGCCTAGGAAGTATTGTGAGCAACGCCGCTTCCCCTCGTACAGCAATTCGGACTCCCTAGGGAGTCCTAGCCCAAGTTCACCTCTAAATTGAGCGAAAACGCCAAAAACACCTCTTTTTTCTTCGTAACTCATTAAAGATCAGTCAAAAAATCTCAAACCTCCAAATGTAGTGCCTGAAAAAATATTT
>JAAKFP010000115.1 GCA_011065005.1 Chlamydiota bacterium
AAGGGCCTTAGAAGAGTTTTTTGGGATAAATACTAGCATTCTTCGTTCACTAATTTGAAGAGTAAATGACCTTAGAAAGCGTTGTGAATGTATTTATTGGCTTTTCTTCCAAGCACTAACTATTCAGTTCACTATTTCTGGGACGATGGCCCCAGCCAAAAATGTGAAAAATCAAAGGGCCGAAGGTCCTTTTTTTTGTTTTTCTATTTCTTAGTTTCTGTGTTTTCATCCTACCCATCGTGCCTATCCTGATATTCTATACTGCTCCTACCCTCTTGCATTATTTACAAAAATTCTATATCATACACAGTCTCTATCTATTAACTCGCAACAAAAACAGTAATTGACATGTTTAAAAGAATTATTTTATCTGTATTATTTTGCATGATTGCAACTTCATGCTACTGCTCTCCTCTTCATGCTTACGATGAAGTAGGAGTGACCGAATACAACAACGCAACTTTCGTCCACCATCCAAATACACTCCGTCATGTTGTGAAAAAAATCTATCAACTTCCCGAAGTTCAAGAGCTTCTGAGTAAAGCCCAAAATGACGGCAGGATCGGGATTGACTATTGGAGAGGACCTCAGTTCCAGGCTTATTGGGACAGCTATCAACGAATGATTCTACTCAACCCCAACCAAAACAGAACGGAAGGTTCTTGCATCTCCTCCATTCTTTTTGAACTCCACAATGCAACGACCAACAGAGAATTTAATCGACTGAGAAATCTGGTAACAAATGGAAGGATCGGTAAAGAGGAATATGTCGAAAGCGTTGAGCGATTGGAACATCAAAACGCGCTAAGCACCTGCAGAATCCTTAGAAAAGGGATTCGTCAGGGGATATTCCCTCGAAATGCTGCATGGAGTGTCTATGACAATTTCGATCAACACTATCATGTTCAGAGAATATGCGGACATTCTGCTTGGATCGCGAAAAGCTATGATCAATTAGCGTTCAGCCGCAGAACTACCCCCCGCAGCAGGGTTTAAACCATTCATTATCGGAACGGTTGAGAAATGCTGTGGCGTAGGAGCGGATGTCAGGGGTCTGAGGAGGTTTACTATCTCCTGTGCAAAAGAGAGCTGACCCCGATCCTGTCATGGTCACCGTCTTGAAGCCGGCATCGATCATTTTTTCCTTAATAGCTGCAAGCTTGGGATAGATTGCAAATGCTGGTTCTTCAAGATCATTAAAATATCGTGATTCCCCCTGAAGAATACTTTCAAGGGCAGCTTCGTGATCTCGCTCCTCTAGCTCTTCAATCCGCATTCTGTTATAGATTGCAGGGGTAGGGAGCCCTTGTTCTGGCTTCACAATCCACAAGTTCTTGGCGGGAAGAGGGTCGATCATTTTGACTTTTTCACCGCGACCCGTGCAGTAGGCTGTGCCTTTGGAAAAGAAAAAAGGAACATCAGACCCTATCTCCGCGGACCATTCCTTGAGCTCGTCGAGCGTCGCTGGCCAGTCCAGAAGAGTATTCAGAGCCCATAAAGTTGTTGCCGCATTACTACTGCCTCCTCCCAAGCCGGACTGAGAGGGAATCAACTTCTCCAAATGAACCCGTACTCCAAAGTGCTTTTGTACCTTCCGGCGGAAGAGAGCTGCAGCCTTGAGGATCAGATTAGTACCATCCGTAGGAATCGTTGGATCATCACAAGTTAGAGAGTCTTCTTTATCAAGAGTGAAATGCAAAGTATCGCAAAGATCGACGGTTTGCATTAACGAAGCCAACTCATGAAAGCCGTCGGGACGCTGTCCGACGACTTTCAAAAACAGATTGACCTTGGCAGGAGAAGATAGCGTTAATACCATGCTTACTCTTCTTCTGTCTTTTCTTTTTCCTTGACTTCTGGTCCTTTGGGGGGCTTTGTACCATTCACCTCTTCAGGCGTCACCTTCAGTATGAGTGACGCTTCAACATCTTCCTTGAACTTAAGACCAACCGTATGTATCCCCGTAGTTTTAATGGGATTTTTTAACAATACGAAACGTTTTTCAATTTCAACATTCTGCTGATCTTTAAGCAGATCTACGATATCTAGCACTGAAACAGAACCATACATATGGCCTTCCTGGTCGATCTTAACTATTGCCGTTAAGGTAACATCCTGTAGACGTTTTGCTAACGCTTCAGCTTCTTTAAGATCTTCAGTAGCTCTCTTCGCCCGCTCCTCTTGGAGCTTAGCTTGCATACGAAATGCATTTTTATCGGCGAAAACCGCAACCCCTCTTGGTAGCAGGAAATTTCGGGCATATCCAGACTTCACGCTTACGACATCCCCACTTCGACCTAAGTCGTCAACATCACTAGTTAATAGTAGTTTTATTGCCATGAATGCTATCTCCTTTAAAATTCTGCTACAAAAGGTAACAACGCCATGTGCCTAGCACGTTTGATGGCACTGGAGAGCAGCCTCTGATGGAAGGCGGAAACTCCTGTAATCCGTCGTGGCAAGATTTTACCTCGTTCAGTAATAAATTGTGACAATGTATCGAGATCTTTATAGTCGATCTCCTTAATACCTGATTCCGTGAACGGACAACGTTTACGCCTTCTTGGCCTCCGCTTGGACTGTACAACATTGCTACGTTCTCTAAGTTTAGTTTTTTTCTTACTCATGATCTATTCCTCTTATTTTTCCTCAGCAAGAATTTTGAATTCGATTTTTTCCATCACTTTATCAGTACGCAAAGTAAGGAAACGAATCAAATCCTCGTTCAAATGATATTCGTGCCACAGCTCAGATATAGCTGCAGGCTTGGCATTAAAATAGAGAAGGTAATAATACCCTTCGCGATGCCCAGCAATTTCATAAGCCATCCGTTTTCTTCCAGAATCATGTAATTTGAGAATTTCCCCTCCATGCTCTGTGATGCCTGACCGGATTTTATCTATGGCTTTCTGTCGAGCATCATCGCTAAGCGTAGCACTTATGATATACATACCTTCGTAAAGGTTTTGATTTTCTTCAGTCATAATTTTATCCTTTGTTTCTCCTATCGGGACTTTGGGCTTGACTCCCTTCTTCCCTTTTCCCGATTTTATCTTTTTTTCTCACATTTACGACATTCATAACGTTTTCAACGGTATCTGTCAGCAGTTGTTCTAGAACCTGTGCTCCTTTACCTATAAATACCGGTAGTTGTTCTAGCTCACTTTTTGTAAACTTATCTAAAACAAAATCGCTCAACTCTTTGCCCGCTTCTCCTTCACGTCCAATTCCCATCCTCAGCCGAGTATAGTGTATTGTCCCCAAATGGCGCTGGACACTTTTCAAACCGTTATGCCCACCGGCGGTTCCTTGGCTGCGAAGCCGCATCTCGCCAAAGGGAAGGACAACGTCATCACTGACTATGGCTATGTCCTGAGCTGCCAACTTGTAATAATCAACAACTCTGCGAACCGATTGACCGCTTTCGTTCATATATGTCGTTGGCAGAACTAAATGCACAGTCACATTTTGCATCCTGCCTTTGGCAACTTTTGCGAGAAAACGTTTGTCCTCTTTCAGTTGGAGTCCAAACAAATGTGCAAAAGCCTGAACAACGAGATACCCCATATTATGTCGGGTCATTTCGTATTTCTTTCCAGGATTTCCCAGCCCTGCAATGATAAGTTGTTTCTCGCTAGTTTCTGCCACTTACTTTTTTACTATGCCTTTATCGTTTTGCAATGACGACCGCAACCTCATTAAGGCTCCTTAACGGTCTTACCGCTGATGGAATTTCAAGATCCATCAACTTTCTTGCGTCGTTCAACTGCAACGCTTTAACTTCTAGTTCAAAAAACTCAGGCAGGTCCTTTGGCAAACATTGCACTCTAAGGTGACGTATCACCTGACGCAGCACACCACCGAGTTTGATTCCAACGCAGTCTGCAGCGCCGGTGCAAACAATAGGCACATTTACATTAACTTTAACGTCATCAAGGAGCTCTTCAAAGTCAAGATGGATCACTTCGTAACTCGTTATGTGATACTGAATATCCTTGACAATACCAATGCGCTTCTTGCCATCTTCGCTTACCAAGGTAAACTTTGTTGTCGAAAGGCGACCTTGCTCCAAATCGCGCATGACTTTCTCAAATTCTGCCGTATCAACAACAATTGCCTCTGAAGGTTTCCCTCTGACATAAAGCACAGCAGGGATTTTTCCCTCTCGCCGAAATTTCTTCACATCGCTTTTTCTTTCGACGGTTCGATGATAAATATTGAGTTTCATTCAACACCCCGTTATTAATTTGTAGTTTTGAATTTCGAACGCATCGTAAATTCAAAACGATTCATTGTGTCTGACGTTGTTGCGTATTTCACCACGGAGACCACTGAGTTCACAGAGAGGATATGAGAGAAAATTGATGAGTTATTTATTTTTCTCAAACATTCTCTCTGTGAGCTCTGCGAGCTCTGTGGTTAAAATGCAACATAGCCATTCTTTCTTACGAATGACTGATTGTCGGCTCTTTGTGGCCTTCAATCTGAAAAAGAGAAGAGATGGACTCTCGCAAAAGTATGCAGTTTATAGCCTGTCCAAAGAGAGAAGCGACAGAAACAGTTTTAATTTTTGTCGCACCCGATAAGCGGTCTGTGTATGGAATGGTATTACTCATATACAGCACTTCAATAGGACTTTCCTCAATTTTCTTCACGGCATCCCCAACGAAGATTCCATGAGTAACTGCAGCAAAGATCCTATTGGCTCCCTTCTCTTGGCAGACTTTAGCTGCTGACACTAGTGTACCTGCTGTTGAGCACATATCGTCAGCGAGAAGAACATCTTTCCCATTAACATCCCCGATGAGGGTGACAACTTCCACGTGTGTAGCATCGGTACGATGCTTGTCGACGATTGCGAAATCCACACCCAACTGGCTAGCATAGGCGCTTGCAAGCTTAATGCTGCCAATATCAGGTGTAACGACCACGAGGTTGTCAGCCCCAACATCCTGCTTTAAAGCTTCAGCTAGGAGAGGCCTTGCATACAGGTTGTCAACTGGAATATCAAAAAAACCTTGAAGCTGATCTGTGTGAAGATCCATAGTCAAAACATGTGCCACACCAGAGGTGTGGAGCAAATTTGCGACCAACTTGGCAGTGATCGGAACTCGCGGTCTGTCCTTGCGGTCCTGTCTAGCGTAGCCATAGTAGGGAATCACTACGGCAATGCTTCGCGCCGACGCCCTTCTTAGGGAATCGACCATAATCAACAGCTCCATCAAGTAGTTATTGGGATCTAAAGCAACGGTTTGAATCACAAAAACGTCGCGCCCCCTAACGTTTTCCTGAACCTGCAAGGAGATCTCGCCATCAGGAAAACGATCGAGTACCACTTTTCCGAGCTCAATTCCGAGATAATCTGCCACCTCTTGCGCTAGAACGGGGTGGGAAGATCCGGAAAAAAGAAGAATCTGCTGATCGTTCACGTTACCAACTTCATAATTTATGTTTATTTGGGGTGGAAGGATTCGAACCTCCGCATGGCGGTACCAAAAACCGCTGCCTTACCACTTGGCTACACCCCAATTCATTTAGTTTACAGCTTTTCAGCTGTTATAAATGCAAAATGGTAGCTTCTCGACGAATTTATTGCAAGAAATTTTAAGTTCGATTTTTTCTTATAGCAATGGAAATCGGAATGATTTATCTTAGGTGGAATTTATTCGAGATTCGCCATGAGTATTGCAAACTATTTAACATTTTTTCGAATCTTCATTAGCCCCGTTTTTTTATTGGTCTACATTGCCCATGCAAAGCTGGGGATCAGCAACGTAGTACTTCCTTACGTATTGCTTTTCCTTTTAGGCGTTTCTGAGCTTTCCGATGCCTTTGATGGGTATCTAGCTCGAAAATATAATCAGGTGACTGACCTGGGTAAGATCCTAGACCCCATGGCAGACAGCATCTATCGTATCTCGGTCTTTCTCACGTTCACTCTTGAACCCATCAAAGTTCCCATGCTCCTTATTTTTGTGTTCTTGTATCGCGATTCGGTGGTGAGCACTTTAAGGACAATCTGCGCTTTTCGAGGTTTTGCCTTAGCTGCTCGAACGAGCGGTAAAATCAAAGCTGTTATCCAAGGGATAGCAGCATTTATTATCATCATTCTGATGATTCCACACTCCCTAGGAAATATGAGCATAGAAAAACTACACATCACCAGCACCTGGGTCGTTGGTGTTGCTGCTCTCTACACCTTTCTCTCTGGAATTGACTATATTTATGCAAACAAGCACTACATTGCTAAGCTGTTGACGCTGCCCCGCCACAGGGAAGAGAGCTAATACCAATAGTATATGGATGATGAGGACAACTACGAAATCTTAGGTGTAGGAGCTCCCCTCTTAGACCACCTCCTTATAGTCAACGAAGAATATCTCAACCAAATTTCTGGGGAAAAATATGGAATGGAAACGATTGACTACCCTGAAATGATTCAAATTATCGAAGGTAGCGGAACAGTCCCCAAGCAGATAGCAGGAGGAAGCTGTGCAAATGCTATCAAGGGGCTTGCATCGTTGGGGCGGAAGTGTGCCATGACAGGAAAGATTGGAAGGGACGCGATTGGCGAAAAGGTCTTGGAAAATTTACAGGATCTTGGAGTGACCCCCCTTTTACATTACAGCACGACTCCAACGGCACATGTCACATGTTTGATCACTCCCGACGGCAAGCGTACCTGCCGCTCCTATCTAGGAGCGAGCCGGGAGATGGGACCGAGTGATCTTCAACCAGAACATTTTGAGGGCGTCAGACTTGTTCACATCGAAGGATATACCCTCCTTTGCAATGGATTGACGCAAAAGGCAATGCAGTTGGCAAAAGAGAAAGGGGCCCTTGTTTCCTTTGACTTAGGCAGCTTTGAAATTGTAAACGACCATAAAAATCTAATTCTCGTTCTTCTCGAAAAATATGTTGATGTCGTTTTTGCTAATGAGGACGAAATCTATGCTCTCACTGGCCACCATCCTAAAGAGGGCTGTTCTGCTATTTCAACCCTTTGTAAGATCGCAGTAGTGATGATTGGAAAGGATGGATGTTGGATTGGACATAACAATACACCGCATCAGTATCCCTCTCTCCAAGTTGAGGCTATAGATACCACCGGCGCCGGAGATCTATTCGCTAGCGGCTTCCTCCATGGCTATCTAGCAGGGATGCCCTTGGATGCATGCGCGCGATGGGGAGCGATCACAGGAAGCACTGTCGTACAAATTGTTGGCGCAGAAATCCCTCCCGAAAGATGGGAGCAAATCAAGAGGGAGTTATCCCGAAACAAACTCAAGAATTGATTTTTGGCCTGACCTTTTTTCAGGGTAGTCGCATGAAGATATTTCTAGGTGAAATTTATGAAAATCACTAGCAAATCTATTGATGGGCGTTATACAAGATCCAATGGATACGACGAATGACGGCGCGCTGCTCTGGATTAAGTGCCAATTCTTTGTCTGCCGCAGAAAGTTTATTTCTAACACTGATCTTCATGGTGAAATAAAACCCTAATTTTCAAATCGCTTTTAGAGGAAGTTGCGGATAAAAATTAGGGTTGGCCTCATAGAGGGAAAGGTCAAATACCAGAGCGCCACAAAATC
>JAAKFP010000116.1 GCA_011065005.1 Chlamydiota bacterium
CGAGACAGAGGACACAGAGAGTGAAAAATTTTTATTTTTTCTCTCTGTGTCCTCTGCGCTCTCTGTGGTTAAAATACCGAGCTTCAGCAGTTAAGAATCTTCAATGCCCTGACAATGACTAAACACCCCTTTTCGAGGCGATCGATGCCGAAGTGTTCATTTGGGGCGTGTACTTGATCTCCGGGGAGTCCCAGGCCCAACAAAACCACAGAAGATTCGCTGGCGTCACTGAGCTCATTAACGATAGGAATGGATCCCCCTTCGAAAGTGTATTTCGTTTGTGACTGAAATACCTCTTGATAGGCCTGCGAGAAAGCTTGAACGATTTTTGAGGATAGATCAGACCTTACAGCTGTTCCTACGCCGGAGCGAATCTCTACATGAACATCTACACCTTCCGGGGTGTTCTTTTTGATGAAGTCAGCAACAAGTTTTCCGATCTCATGAGGGTCTTGATTGGGGACAAGGCGACAGGAAATCTTTGCTTTTGCAAAGGAAGGGATGACCGTTTTGAAGCCTTTGCCGGTGTACCCTCCTGAGATGCCGTTGACTTCCAGTGTGGGTCGTGTCCATGCTCGTTCGAAAGGGGAAAAGTCCCGCTCTCCGCCTGTGGGTTTTGCGTTGAAAAGTCTTTCATAGTTTATCTTATCGAACTCTAGTGCGAGCTGCGATCGTTCGTCATCTGACAGAGGCTTCACAGCATCATAGAAGCCGGGAATCGTGATTTTTCCTGAAGCATCTCTACATTTTGCGAGGACCTCCGCGAGAGCATGGATGGGGTTGTAGACGATGCCTCCGTGCGACCCCGAATGAAGGTCCGTGGTAGATCCTTGGAGTTCGACATCCATGGTGACAATCCCTCGAACCCCCAAAGTGATCATTGGAATATCAGGTTTTAGCATTCCTAAATCTACAATTGCTAGGTAGTCGGCATGAAGGCGTTCCTTTTTCTCTTTCAGAATTTCCGACAAGCCTGCACTGCCTACCTCTTCTTCCCCTTCGATGCACAGTTTCACATTAATGGGAAGCTGACCATCCCGTTTGAGAAGAAGTTTTAAGGCTTGGAGTACGTAGAAACATTGCCCTTTGTTGTCTACTGCTCCTCGAGCATAGATTTCTCCCTCTTTGATTGTTGGATCAAAAGGCGGAGAGTCCCACAACTTTAGAGGGTCTACAGGTTGCACATCGTAGTGATTATAAATAAGTATCGTTGGCTTATCAGGTCCTGCATGCAGGTGAGAGGCGAAAATTGTGGGATGTCCAGATGTTTCCCAAAGTTCTGTTTCGAATCCTATTTCTATAAGGTAATCCATGAGCCATTGGGCGCATGCTAGAACATCCTGTTTGTGTTCAGATTCAGAGCTGATGCTTTGAAATTTCAGGAAGGTAAAAAAATCGCGAAGTGCTTCCTCTTTTCCTTCCGTATAAAGCTGTCTTATGATTTCAAGGTTTGTTGCCATCTCTGGATTGCCTTTTGGTAGGTTTGTTCTAAGTGTTGCGATTCTTCTCCAGGATATTCTTGGATAATTTCTTCTGTAAGTAAAGAAAATTCTTCTAAGATCTCTGGTGTTGCAAGACTCATATCAAACGTTTTCCAGGTCGCGTTCATCATCTTTGCACTTGCGGCCAGCTCTCCTTTAGTGAAAAGGTTCTTCGCTGAAATGAACTCTACAACACCTTCTAGTGAGGTCGCTGCATAATCCTGTATGCTTTGTTTTAGTGCTCCAGAGATCCGTTCCTTGTTCCCTTGGAGTTGGTATTTTTTGACATATTGCTCGACCAGCTGTTTGTGAAGATCTGCACTGAACCAGTCGCTAATCTTACGACTCGACTCCATAGTCAATTTGTTGAATTGTTGAAAGGGAGGAGTATCGGGGATCAGTGAGGATACGAGCAATACACACGCGGAGAGAAGGAATAGTAGATAAATTCCGAGATCCCTTTTTACACGTCGATGGTGCTTTGTAACGACCGAGGAATCTGCAGAAGCACGATCTAAGAATTCCATCCTTTCGTGGATGCTGTGGTGGTGCCAACTTGGGTGGAAGTGTGTATTTCCTGTTTTTCTTCCTAAGTCGTCCAAAGCTTGTTGCATATGTTCTGGGGGAACTCCCAGTTCGAAAACGTGTAGGTCCGCTTGCCTTTCAAACAATCTCGAGAAATAGCCGAAGACGAGACGGAAATAGATAGCGATGATGATCGCGTAGGGAACAAAAATGGAAAAAGGATACAACACTTTCCAAGCAGGTGTAGGATGTAGCAGATCTTGGAGAATGAAATACTCATCAATTGTCTCCATAAAAAACAACGAAAACAATCCTGTGCAGACGACCATTCCGAGAATGATGATAGGATAGATCAGCAAGTGCTTTCGATAGCTGTGGCCAATTTCATGCGCCAGGATTGCTTCAATAGTTTCTGGTGAGAAGTCGTTGAGAAGACGTTTTGTGAACATCACATACCGAAACTTTGGAAGTATGCCAATGATGCCGGCAGTGTAGGCATGATCCATCACCGTCCATGTTTTCATACCTGCATGCTTGAAGTTGGCTTTACGGCAGAGGTTCTCCAACCTGTCAAGAAGCACAGAATCTCGAATGGGTTTGCACTTCCAGATTGCTTGGATCAAAGGGGGAAAGAAGAGCATGATCAGAACAAGAAACAACACTGTGATCACAAAAAGGATTACAGTGCCAATGAGAGAGTCTTCTTGCAAGAAGAACACTTTTTGGAGTTCTGCACTCGGATAGAGCTTCGCTAAGTCGAAAATCAACGAAAACAAGAGAAACGGGATCGCAAAGGGAATGACTAAGCGAAGTTGTGTGAACCCATAATCCCACGCGGAGCGTACCGCGCCTCTTGCGCCTGCAGGGATGCATTCGTAGGCGGAAACATGGTACGTGTACAATCCCAGGAAATAGAGCAGAACCGAAAAGAGAGCCACCAGAGCAGTAGAATCGGGGAACAGACGTTGTCCCGCGATGATAAAATGATAGAAAGCTAAAAATGCGATCAGGTCGAGGTTGACGGCAAAGAGTAAAGCATTTTTATTGCGACGGATAGCTTTCTTGAGGAGTCTATTTTGGAAGTAGATGATACCGAGTAACAGAACATAGACTCCCATTCCCAATAGAAAGGCTGTGGTAGGCGAAGCAAACCAGTCGTTGCCATTTCCCATCGGCGCAAAGCTAATTAATACTAAAACGACTACTAAAAAGATGATGTTGGAAAACAAAGTACCTCCGTCTGCAAAATCTCGGTATTCTTCGCCATTATCGTTAACTGCAGAATAAATCTAAAGAAACCATCTGATAAATTTTTACCACAGATGCACACAGATACACACAGATGAGATGTAAACACAGATACACCCATCTCTTTAGGAATTGTTCCATTTCCTAAAGAAGCATCAAAGATAAGGAGAGTAAAATATCTGTGCCTATCTGTGTGTATCTGTGGTAAAAAATTAAAGTTTTAGCAAAAACCGTCTAATGCTCAGTTGGATGGGGCGAGGAATTTATTTTCTGGAAATAGATTTTCCGATTCAGTATCGTACTGGCTATTATGTACCGACCAGTAGCTGATTTACATTGCGATTTACTGCTTTATCTCGCTGGAGAGGATCACCGCTCTGCCTACGATTTGGCAGCTCGCTGTTCTATCCCCCAAATGCGTGCCGGCCATGTGGTCGCTCAAGTGCTGCCCGTTTTCTCTTTTACAGGGCCGAAATCGTCACAGGCGGGATGGACACAAGTGGAACTATTCAAAAAACTGCCCTACCTGTATCCCGATTCCTTTGAGATCATCCAAAAACCTGTACAGCTCCACGCCAGACACCGAAAAGATAAAATCGGCATCATGCTTGCCTTCGAAAACGCTTCGAGTTTCTGCGATGAAGAAGAAAATCTCGACAACGCTTTTCAAAGGTTATCCAAGGTTGAAGAGCAATGGACAAAAATCATCTACATCAGCATGACCTGGAACACCGAAAATCGCTTTGGCGGTGGAACCCATACAAATGCTGGCATCAAGGAGGACGGCAAACGGCTCCTCAATTTTCTCCATCAACGTAAAATTGCAGTCGACCTCAGCCACGCCTCAGATAAACTTGCCAACGATATTCTCAATACAATTACGAAACACAACCTTGACATCCCAGTTCTTGCAAGTCATTCCAACTTTCGGTCGATCAAGGATCACTCTCGAAATCTTCCCGATGAGATTTCTAAAGAGGTGATTAGCCGGGGAGGGGTAATTGGGGTGAACTTTATCAGACCTTTTGTAGGAGATGAAGAGAATTTTGTCAGGCAGCTAGAATTTGGACTGAACCTTGGCGCGGAGAATCATCTTTGCTTTGGAGCGGATTTCTTCTTTGAGGGGGATGTTGACTCTCCAGATCAAGATTCTCAAGGGTGGTTTTTTTCTGCGTATCCCGATTCGGGGTGTTATCCTGTTTTGTTGGAACAATGGAGAAAAAAATTGGGGCTTACCGAAAAAGCTTTGGATCAGATATCTTACTCCAACGTTAAGAAATTCATACAAACACGAATTCTTCACTAGTTGAGATCTTATGAAAAGTGCAGTACTCCTGAAAGTGGTGATAGCGATCGTACTCGCCATAGTTGCGGGGTTTATTGCTGGGCCGGAGTCCACAATTTTCGGGGTCCCTTGGGTTAGCATTTTTAACCTGATAGGACAGCTATTCCTCAGTGCATTGACCCTTGTTGTTGTTCCTCTTGTTGTCTCTTCGATAATCACAGGAGTCTCGCGAATAGGACAGGAGGAATCGTTTGGAAGCTTGGGGCTTCAGACATTTTTTTACTTCGTTCTAACAAGTTTTCTCGCAGTGTTATTGGGTGTCGTTATTGTGATGTTGATTGCTCCCGGAGCCTCTTTTGACACTTCCGTATTAACAAGCCAGGTTGATGCCGCTCCCCTTGGCGCTTTGGAGGAGTATGCTTCCGATGGGGTTTTTGATAAGTTTGAGCAGATTTTATTCCGACTGATCCCTTCGAACATCCTTGCCGTAGCCTCTCAAGGGCAGATGTTAGGGCTGATCTTCTTTAGTTTACTCTTTGGATTTTTTAGCACGAGGATTGAGGCGAACCTCTCCAAGATAATGATTAGCTTTTGGAATGGTGTTTTTCAAATCATGATGCAGATGACACATCTCGTGATGAGGGCTCTTCCCGTTGGTGTCTTTGGACTGACGGCAAAAGTTGTTGCCACGACAGGGCTCGAAACGATAAAACCCGTAGTTCTTTTCTTCTTTACCGCTGTTCTCGCTTTAGCTATTTACATGTTTATCGTTCTTCCACTCCTTTTAAAGCTTGTAAGAGGGATCAACCCCATTAAACATTTTCGTGCTGTGGGGCCTGCACTGATTACAGCGTTTACCACAAGTTCGACGGCGGCGACTCTACCCATCACGATGGAGTGCATGGAAAAAAGGGCAGGGGTTCCGAACCGGATTTGCAGCTTCATCCTTCCTCTCGGAACGACTATCAACCTCACAGGAACGGCTATTTATGCAACAATAGCAGTTATCTTCATTGCTCAAGCTTATGGCCTGGAAATGACACCGCCGATACTCTTTACCATTATTTTGATGGGGATGTTTACGGCTCTAGGCATGGTTGCAGGTATTCCTTCGGGAAGCCTAATCACCATTGTCGTCATCCTGCAAACGATAGGACTGCCGCCCGACGGCATCGTCCTCATTCTTGCTGTCGAAAGGATTCTTGATATGGTTCGTACCACCGTCAGCGTCTTCGGGAATACCTGCTGCACAGCTCTCGTTCGTTATGAAGAGTTGCAATAATCAAATTATTCATGATATACTTGACGTATCCAGTTAACAGATAATTATTTAACTATGAACAGCAAAAAAACCATCGTCGTCGGAATGTCAGGAGGAGTGGACTCCTCTGTCGCGGCCCTGCTGTTAAAACAGCAAGGATATCGCGTTATTGGCATGTTCATGAAAAACTGGGAAGAAAAAGATGAGAATGGCACCTGCCAATCCGCCAAAGAATATGATGATGTTGCGCGCGTCTGCAATAAGATTGATATTCCCTACTATTCTGTGAACTTTACTAAAGAGTATTGGGATAACGTTTTTGCTCAATGCCTAGAAGAGTTTAAGAAAGGGCACACTCCCAACCCTGATGTTCTTTGTAACCGTGAAATCAAGTTCAAGGTTCTTTTGGAAAAAGCCAAAGAGTTAGATGGCGACTACCTGGCAACGGGGCACTACTGCCAGATTGGAGAAAATGATGGGGAGTGTCAATTGCTTAAAGGTGCTGACCCCAATAAAGATCAGAGCTACTTTCTCTATACGATAACAAGTGAAACCTTACGATCTGTACTTTTCCCCATCGGAGGGATGCTCAAGAGCGAGGTCAGAGAGATCGCCCGTAAACATGATCTCCCCACTGCCGAGAAAAAAGATAGCACCGGCATCTGCTTCATTGGAGAGCGTAACTTTAAAACATTTCTCAACCAATATATCGATTTCCAGCCAGGGGATTTTGAGAACACCAAAGGGGACGTGGTCGGAAAACACGACGGGGTCTCATTCTACACCATCGGCCAACGAAAAGGATTAGGGATCGGAGGGGCAGGCGATGCCTGGTATGTCGTCGGAAAAGATATCCCTCGGAATGTGGTGATCATTGACCAGGGGGCAAACCATCCTGCTCTCTTCTCAGATCGACTCGCCGCCACAGAACTCAGCTGGGTGTCACCAAAAGGGCCGCCAGCCCTCCCATGTACATGCTCCTCAAAGATTCGCTACCGCCAGGCCGACCATCCTTGCACTCTCAAAGAGATTCATGAAGGCAAAGCTCTCGTGGAATTTCCAGACCCTCAAAGAGCCGTCACCCCCAGACAGTCCATCGTCTTCTATGACGGCAACACCTGCCTCGGCGGAGGAACGATTTTGGGAGAGAGCGGAGGACAGGAGTAGAAGAAAAAAAACACAGAGAACCAGAGACACAGAGAAGAAAGAGAATAAAATCTTTTTTTATTCTCTTTCTTCTCTGTGTCTCTGGTTCTCTGTGTTCACCTTTCCCCTTTCGACTGCATAAACTTTTTAGCTCATGAGGCGTCGTTGTCAAGCTTGGCTGAGAGGCTGTCGCGTGATCACAGTTTTCTCAGCCGATTGCGAAGTAAGGCACAGTCCGACAGCAGGTTGACCCAGGCCGCCGACGAACTGTGTAACCGTCTAGTCGCCATAGCTACAAGAGCGCTTAGACAATGACGGGACGCCTTTAGCGTTTCTCCGGTTCCATACACACCTCCACTTACGGCTCTTGTCAAGTTATGCACAATGCACCAACGTCCCCTTTTACCAACGTCCCCTTTTAGCGTCCCCTTTTACCAACGTCCCCTTTTATTGAGCTATGGGCTTTAAGGGTTCCCGTTAGGGGACCAAGCAAGATAGCCCCGTCCTAGTGCGAGGGAGCTTGCGACCGAGACACGTTGGGCGGGGTTTTGGATTGATATGATATTTCGTCCC
>JAAKFP010000117.1 GCA_011065005.1 Chlamydiota bacterium
CGCCTAATAATTCACCCTTCTTTATTCTCAAAGTTTAGAAAAGGAAGAGGATATCAATATTAATTTTTGTCGAGAAAAACTTATGTAGAACTGCAAGGACAAGTCCCCGTACTCCCAAACTCTCCGTGTTCTCTGTGGTAGAGTATTCGTCTCCAGTGGTTTATGCGCCATTTTCTTTGCTAGAAATACCTTGTTTTAGTATTATCTGTGTGTCTCAAGAATGAAGACAACGGCAGCGTAAAATTATCAAAAAGGAGAACAACCATGACTGCAAACGTAACAGAAGGGGCGGGAGGAAGTGAACTCCGGAGGAGGGGGGCTGCCTCTGCGAATGATACTTCCTCAGAAACAAGGGTAGAAGAGGGAGAACCCGGTTCAAGGGTAGATCCTTCTGCTTCTGAAAGGAGACCTCCGGGATCGAGCTTTTCAATTTTTAGAGGGCGCACATATAGCAGAATGCCACCCGACCTAAAAAAAGAAGCCGTTATATGGTCGATGTTTGTTTTTTTTATGGGTTTGGCTGTGCTGGGCAGCAATTTAGAGCGTTCTGAAGACAGTGCTGTGCAGCGGAGGGGATTTCGTTTGCTGTACTTCGGAATTGGATGTGCGGCAGGCCTCTTGATGCACAATTTCCTTGATCGCCTATTCCGGTAGATGAGAGTAAACCTGAAAGCCTATTCTCGACTTTGCCCTATTTTTCTAAGGCGGTATTCTTCCTTAGCACAATAGAGAACGGGAACGATGAAAATTGTGATGAGGACGATCACCATACCTCCAAACGAAGGGATAGCCATCGGCACCATGATGTCGGCGCCTCGTCCAGTGGCCGTAAGAACGGGGAGTAAAGCAAGCAATGTTGTCGCGGAAGTCATCAGGGCGGGGCGAATTCGTCGCGTGGATGCCTCTATGACGGCTTCCCGCAGTTCTTCAACTCTTTTAAATTCACGCCCCTTTACCCCAAGATCAATCCCGGCGGCTATTAAAACTCCAATGTCTGAGGCTATTCCAAAAAGGGCAAGAAACCCTACCCAAATTGCAACGCTCAAGTTAATAGGGTGCATCATAAAGAAATCCCGCATATTGACGCCAAAAATAGATATATCCATAAACCACGGTTGGCCATACAACCAGATCATAATAAACCCCCCTGACCATGCTGTAAGGATTCCTGAAAAAACGATCAATGATGTTAAAATAGAGCCAAATTGGAAATACAATATAACAAAGATGATCAACAATGTAGTGGGAACTACAAGCTTTAACTTCTTTTCCGCACGTATTTGATTTTCAAAATTTCCGGCAAAGATGTATGAAACATTCTCACCTAAATCCAGTTCTCCGGAAGCAATTTTCTCGTTGATGAGCTTTTGTGCCGCATTAACTACAGACACTTCGGCATATTGTGGTTTCTTGTCAAAGGTTAGATATCCTACTAAAAAGCCATCTTCACTTTTGATCACCTGAGGCCCCGGGACATAGACAATGTCTGCCAATTGTTTAAGGGGAATGTGCGAGCCTAGAGGGCTGGGTACGAGGATGTCATCTAAAACTTCAATCTGGTCGCGAAGTTCACGCAAATATCTGACTCGAACTGGATAGCGCTCTCTACCTTCAACAGTTGTTGTTATGGTTTTACCACCAATCGCGACTTCAATAACCTGTTGTACATCGGTGACTTTAATGCCATAACGAGCGATCTCCTCGCGATCAATACGTATCTCAAGATAGGGCTTAGCAATAATCCTATCCGCCGCAACGGTATCTCTTTCAATTTCAGGAAGTTTCTTCAAAATTTGTTCAATTGCAATTCCTGCTTTTTCAATTACTTCAAGAGTCGGCCCCTGAATCTTTATTCCCATTGGCGCGCGCATGCCGCTTTGTAGCATCACAATTCTGGCAATGATCGGCTGTAACATCGGAGAAGTTGTGCTTCCCGGAATTTCAGATTTTGTCACAATCTGATTCCAAATATCCTCAGGTTTCTGAATCCCTGCCCAATAGGCTCTTCCCGGGTTTATCTCCGGATCCAATGGCGACCGCCATAAACGAAACGGCATTCCATTGTTATCTTGGATTAATTTATTCTGTTTATCTCTTTTGAATGATCCACGTACTTTGTAAGGTTTTCCATCCGGAGCTAATACAAGATTTCCTTCTATATTTTTGAGGTAATCAATTTTCAATGGATCATAGGCAAAATAAAGAACCCCTTGATCCGGATCGGTAAAAAATGTCGGGTAATATTGTATTACAGTTTCAATCATCGAAAGGGGTGCAGGGTCTAAAGGGCTCTCGACTCTGCCTAGCTTGCCTACGGCTTCTCGAACCTCAGGAATAGCGGAAATTTGAATATTTTGTTCTGCGAGAACATCGGATACCTCCGTGATTGAAGCGTGAGGCATTGTTGTCGGCATAAAAAGAAACGCGCCTTCATCAAGAGGTGGTAAAAACTCTTTGCCTAGACCCGACCAGATGAATATTCCAAAGAGAAGTAGTGCTGTCGGGATCGATAAAAATGTTTTCTTATACTCAAGAGCATACTTGAGAAGAACAGGAAAAACCCATCGGAAGATTTGGAAAAGTGTTAGAATACCGGCAAGTATTCCTCCTACGAATAGGAGATTTCTGGTTATTCCTTTTTCAAAACCTAACGGATACCAAAAAATGGAAAGGAGCACTGTTATCAAGATAATAACAACCCAATTTATTATATTTGCTTTTTTTCTCTTTTTTTCCGGAATAGGCTTTAAAAAATAGTAAGCGATCACAGGCACTATCGTAAAAGCAATAAGTGCTGATGATAGAATTGCAAATGTTTTTGTGAATGCAAGAGGTTTAAAAAGTTTTCCTTCTGCAGCTTCCATAGAAAAAACAGGAAGGAATCCTACGATTGTCGTAGCTATCGCGGTAAAGACCGCTCCGGATACTTCCGTTGTTGCTGTAAATACTGCGCGCAAACGACTTTCTTTCGCTTCTGTAAGTTTTTTTAAAATATTCTCACAGATCACAATTCCAGCGTATACCATCGTTCCAATAGCGATAGCAATACCTGAAAGAGAGACGATATTGGCATCCACGCCAAAGAGCTTCATAAAAATAAAGCTGACTAGAACACCTAGAGGTAAAGTGGCGGAAATAATTATGGAGCTTCCTAAATGTTTTAGCATAAAAAGAATAACAATTACTGTGACAAGAATTTCTAAAATAAGAGCTTCATTGAGAGTATTCAGAGTTTCGTAAATAAGCTCTGTTCGATCATAAAAAGGAACAACGGTAAGCTGGCTGACCGTGCCGTCAGGCAATGTTTTCTTTGGGAGGGTTGGAGCGATCAGATTTATTTTTTCTTTTGTACTTTTAATTGCATCTAGGGGATTGTAGCCATATCTGACAACAACAACACCACCGGCAACCTCTGCACCATCTTTGTTTAAAACTCCTCGTCGCAACGCAGGTCCAAGGATTACGTTCGCAACATCTTTTATGAATATCGGTGTATCATTTTCAACTTTGAGTACCGTATTTTCTAAATCTTTTACTTTTTTGATAAATCCAATGCCGCGAATGACATATTCAACTTTATTGATTTCAATCGTACGAGCGCCGACATCAAGGTTTGATCCTCTTACCGCGTTAAAGACGTCATGAAGTGAAATGTGATATGCCCTTAGGGCGTCAGGATTGACATCAACTTGATATTCATTAACATAGCCGCCGATAGACGACACTTCGCTCACACCTTTTGCCGATAAAAGGGCATATCGTACGATCCAATCTTGCACGGTTCTGATCTCTTGAAGATCCCACCCTCCAGTAACGTTGCCTTGTTTATCCCGTCCTTCGATGGTGTACCAGAAGATTTGTCCTAGTGACGTTGCGTCAGGTCCTAATGCAGGGATCGTTCCTACAGGAAGAGTCCCCGAGGGTAAGCTGTTGAGCTTCTCCAGAATCCGGCTTCTCGACCAATAAAAGTCGATATCATCATCAAAAATGATGTATATTGAAGAAAATCCAAACATGGAAAATGCTCGCAGGGTTTTTACACCGGGGAGCGCTAAGAGGGCAGAGGATAGCGGATAGGTGATTTGATCTTCAACATCCTGCGGTGATCGTCCCGGCCAGTCTGTGAAAACGATCTGTTGGTTTTCACCAATATCGGGTATGGCATCTACAGGGACAGGATCCCTTGGTAAATCGCCTAATTTCCAATCGAATGGAGCTATCATTATTCCCCAAGCGATGAGAGCAAAGAGTAAAAGCCATACTATAAGTCTGTTCTTCAAACAAAAGCTGACGAGTTTATCAATAGGCGAGGTTGTAGGATGTTCTTTTTCAGAATTCATCTAATGGCTACCATGCCCTTTCATCATTTTCACACCACCTTCTGGAGACATCATACTGGGCTTAGCTTGTATCTGAGCAGCGCTATCAATCTTAAAGTTTCCATTTACGACTACGAGTTCTTCTTCTTCAAGGCCTTTTACTACAATATAATAGTTGCCGGTTCTCGGGCCAAGAACGATTTCTCTTAATAAATATTCACCCTCGACGTCAGGCTTTTGTATGTATACAATCGTTCTCTTGCCCGTGATTAATGGCGCTGTGGCAGGGATGATCAGAGGTTTTTTTTTATCTATTGGTTTTTCAACGTACACCTTTTCATCAGCTGTGATATATGATCGAACTGTTGCTGTTACGTACATTCCAGGTTTTAGTTTTCCTTCTCTATTATCTACGTCTAATCTAACAGATGCAGTTCGTGTTTTTTCATTTAAGAAGGGGTTAATAAAAGAGGTGGTTCCGTGAAATACTTTCCCCGGATGAGCTTCTGTAGTAAAGCAGACATCCTGACCAAGCTTCAGCCACATAAGATCACTTTCGTAGGCTTCCATTTGTACCCATAATTTATCCAAATTGGCGATGGTGTAGATTTTTGTGCCTTCTTTGACATATTCTCCCTCCAGCGCTTTTTTTTGGATGACAACGCCGCTGTCGGGCGCATAGACCGTTAACACATCGCTTATCTTGCCCTCAGTCTCTATCTTTTGCACTTGTTGGTCTTCGATTCCCCAAAGACGGAGTTTCGTGCGTGCAGATTTCAGATTATCCCAGGACTGATCTTTTGCGAAACTCGTTTTTGTATTTTTCAGCTCCCGATAGGATTGGAGAGATTGCAAAAGTTCTTCTTGAGCTACGATTAACTCAGGACTATAGTACTCTAGCATGGGGTCCCCAGTCTCAACCTCCATTCCAGTAAAATTAACAAACAGTTTTTCTATTCTTCCAGGGACCCATGCGGTAATATATGTCACGTTCGTTTCGTCATAGTCGATTTTTCCATATAACCTGATTTCAGATTGGACAAATTTACGTATCACGGGCTCAACTACAATCTGAGCAAGTGTTCGTGCGCGAGGCGACAGTTTGATAGTGTTATCCATTCCGGTCATCATTTCTGTCATCTGATGATGTTGTTCATCCATTTTCCGGTGGGGTACATGAGGTGTTTCATTTTCTGAAAATATTAAGAAAAAAGCAAAGAAGAGGATAAGGAAAATGATGGATGCACTAATAGCAACAATAACAAGGAGTTGTTTTTTTGAGGGTTTTTTCATAGAAAATTTCATTATTTACATGCTCCAATTAATTCTTCGTATGCATCAACTGCTTTAGCCTGATCTACCAATGCCCGTTCATATTCCAGTTGAAAACGCAACAATACTCTTTGACTTTCCAGTACTCGATCAAACTCTGTTTTCCCTGTTTTATACGATGTTGTCAAAATGGAAAGGGCCTGCTCTGCCTGTGGTAAAAGAGTATCTCGATAAAGAATAATCCGTCGTTCTGCGTCCTGATATTTCTGGATGATGTCTTCATAATCGGCGACGATTTCCTGAGATTTCTGATTGAGCATTTCACGAGCCGACACCACTTGGCTCTTTGCCGCGTTTTCCCTTGCCTTGTAGGTTGAAAACCAAATAGGTACATTGAGAGAAACCTTTGCCACTACAGGATCTTTACCATTGTCCGGTGTAGGAGCTATAGCTCTTCCTGTTTCAATCCAGTCAACACCTATGGTCACATCAGGGTAACGATCTTGGTAAACAAGTTTATAGTTAGCCTTTTCTTTTTCAGCCTGTAAACTCAATAAAATGAGCGTAGGATTTTTCCATTGCAATTCCTCTATTGTTAGGGAGGTCGATATATGTAATGGGTTTGCAAACAAATCGGTAGGTAGAGGCAAGTTTGGCTTTGGAGAAGCGTTGAGAATGGCAAAGATTTTCGCAATGAGGCTATGTTCGTTTTTCCATAATGCCTCGACATCATCATAAAGTTTGTTGATTTCGATTTGTGCTTGTATAGCATCTGCGGAACTTCCTCCCACTTGAACCTGACGTTGTGCAACTTTTTCCAGAAGGTCAACAAGGACAATATTCTCCTTACCGATTTGAATTGAACGGTCAAGAAAATAATAACTGTAAAAGGAATCTTTGAGTTTTCGAATGAGTTTAGCTGTGAGAACATAGAGTTTTTGCTCAGCAATGAGAGACTTTTTTCGAGCTAATTTTTTGCGGTTTGTTAGTTTGCCGAGCCAGGGAATCGTTTGATGTATTCCCACGCTATTTTTTTGCGGTCCCACACGAGTTTCTACTTCTTGAATATAATGACCATAGCTGAGCTTGGGATCGGGGAGGGTGTCGGACGCTATAGTTTCGTATAAATTTGATTGCCAGTCGTAAAAAGCGGCTTCCAATTCAGAGTTGTTTTCGAGGGCCTGTCTAATATAAGAACTTAAAGATGTTTGATTTGGAAGAGGTGAACAAATTGCATCAGAATATAGAGGTGTTGAAATGCAACATAAAGTATTAAAAGATAATAGAATAAGAAGTAGTGCTTTTTTAGACTTCACCTAATCCTCTTGTTCATCGCATCAATGTTATCTGCTTTATGACATCTGAATAACCAGAAATAGGCAACACTCAGCATGCCTTATGGAATATTTTACATGCACATGTCGTGCACCTATGTTCTTATCGCAAATACTCCGATTAAAGTTCTATATTTTTTTTGAACTGCCTAGAATTGCATCAGCTCCTTTGATTGACCAATGCATCCCCGAATGTTCCTGAACATTTTCATTAAACACGGATTTTCACGGTGCAATTCCACCGTGAAAATCCGTGTTAAAAAGATTTGATAGTTTTTTTAATGCTTGATAACAAACATTTTGCAAATTTTTGATTTTCCAGCACCTTCTTCGATGGTGCAATTATTTTTTTACCTTACCCAGAGCTGCGCTATCGCTTGCACTGGGCTACTATCTGTAGACCCACTTCGTGGGTTTTTGATATTAAACAACTTCAGAACTCCTGACCTCGAGGATTTTTGATGAGACCCTTTTTCCAAAAACCAAAATCTTTGGTATCTTCTCTTGTGAGTGTATTCTTGAGACCATCTGGGAAAAGATCGGCTTTTTTGGGATCACCCAAAACCCTTACTATTGAATTTCCCTCCTATGAG
>JAAKFP010000118.1 GCA_011065005.1 Chlamydiota bacterium
ATGTCGCGGATGACAATGTGGGAGGCCTTCAGGTTATCGACGTGAGTATTGTCACAAATCCCACGCGTGTAGGTTGGTACGATACACCAGGTCTTGCTCTTGGTGTTGCCGTACTTGGCAGCTATGCCTATGTTGCGGATGAAGCTGTGGGAGGTCTTCAGATCCTCGATGTATCTTGCCTCTCAAGTAGTAGTACAACGTCTTCTTCAACCACAATCACAACCACCAGTACGTCTTCAATAAACCAACCCAGCTCCTCCCTTCTAACAAGCTTGAGTCAGTCAAGCGCAAACACTTCTTGGACTTCTTCTTCTGCAAGGTCTTCTATAAATACGTTCTCGACTGAGACTTCAACTGTTTTTAATGACACACTTACTTCTTCAGATATAACTACTTTACCCCTACCGACAGATAGCGCCTCGAATACTCCTCGCCTACTGTGGATTGGCTTAGGTGTTGGTATCGCAGGAGTGATCTGTCTGGGAGCAACGGGCACTACTCTTTTCTATTTGTTGAAAAAGCGGAAACAATCCGCAGATCTAGTAAATGGTAACAGTGGAGATATCATTGCTGGCCATTCAGAAGCTCCAACATTTGAACTAAAACCCCCTGAAAGTGAGTATCAAAAAGCTTCTGATATTGTTCCTGCTATCGGTGAATACGACAAGACTCCAGATCGTGTAACCTATGAGGATGCATACCAGAAAACCCCTGATCGTGTTTCAGCTAACACTTGACCTTGCCAACTCTTCTGCATTTCCGCATCTTCGATCAACAAAAACAGATTACGTATTTCTTTTGACAGAAACGGGGAAATATGCTATAGTAGCCTTAATGGTGAAAAACTGAAATTTTTGGGTTTTATGCTTTTTTTAATAGGCTGCACAGTTACAACAACGGCAACAACACAAACGGGGGGAACACCCAAAGCGAGGTGCGGGCCTATGTGTTGAAAAAGCACATTAGGATGACGGAATTAACCCGCGACTCACTTTGAGGAATGCGGGTTTTTTTTTGGAAAAATAAAATTATCACGGATTTTCACGGTGGAATTGCGCTCTAATGTTAAGATTTTGATTTACAATGGATTAGAAAAAACCAAGACATACTCAGCGAGTAGGCGGATTTTTTCTAACCCATTGTAGATCAAAAGATTGGCGTTAGAGTGTAATTAAACCGTGAAAATCAGTGATTATGATAAAACACTGCTAAGAAGGAGAATACTCAATGAAAATCGACAAACAATCGTCTGCTTTCATTATTGGAATGGCACTATTTGCTATGTTCTTTGGGTCTGGGAACCTCATATACCCCCTGTACCTAGGACAAGTTGCACAAGGGTCATGGCCTGCCGTAATGTTGGGTTTTCTTATCGCCGCAGTGATCGTCCCCTTTCTGGGAGTCATCGCTATAGTTTTGTATAAAGGTTCTTATTCCAGCTTTTTCAATACCATAGGCCGCCGTGGAGGGTTTTTACTGAGTTCCCTGCTCTTAACCGTTTGGATTCCTTTTGGCTCTGCTCCACGCTGTATCACTGTCGCCTATGCTAGCATCAATTCCTATTTCAACAACCCTCCCGCTTTATGGATATTCAGCTTAGTATATGGATTGCTGGTCTTCTATATTATCAAAAGAAAACTTGGCATTCTTGATATCCTCGGGCGCTTTATCACTCCATTGCTGTTAGTCTGCTTGGCGTTCGTATGTATAAAAGGTTTTATCGAAATGCCACAAATTGCTGCGGGTAGCTTTGAGGAGAATTTTGGTGTTCTTCAAGGTCTTACCGAGGGTTATAATACCATGGATTTGATCGCATCGTTTTTCTTTTCAGCATCGGTGATCCATATCCTCAACAAATCTGGTAGCAAGATGTCGAATTCCCTCTCCTTGGTGGTGAGATCCTCCATTGTGGGAATGTCTCTTCTGGCTGTCGTATACGTCTGTTTAATCTCGTTGGCAGCACACAATTCGGCAGCACTGGCAGAAGTTCCCAAAGATCAGCTTCTTCCCTATCTTGCACAAACAATTCTCGGGCCTACATGGTCTTTTGCAGCTATTCTAGCGATCATTCTTGCCTGTTTTTCTACTTCCATCGCTTTGATTGTCGCCTACACAGATTTCTTACACGATGAGGTCTTTAAACAAAACCAGCATCCGAATGTCTCCAGTGCAATTGCTCTTGTGGTCACCTTTGTGATGTCTCTCACCGGTTTGGAAGGGATTACCTTTGTTACCGCTCCGGTCCTCAAGGTGTGCTACCCGATTTTGATTGTTTTAATCCTCTTCAATATTGGAAGAATTGTTTTCAAGCGAGAAGGGCGAGAATTGCAGGCTGAGAGGGGAATGAACCATTGATGGAAACCGTTCAGCTTTACCTATTAACCGCGAAGATCGCGAAGGAAGCGAAGAACACGCGAAGTTTTTTTTATTAGAATAATCTTCGCGTGTTCTTCGCTTCCTTCGCGATCTTCGCGGTTATATAAGTGGGAGTCTGAACGCTTACTTGATGAAAATGTTGGAAATCAACGATAATACATGCATCAATTCTACTACTTAATTAAGGCGGTGTAAAATGAATGGCGACCAACAACAACGCATAAAAAATCTCGAAGATAGAATCCTTCACATGTGGAGGTATCTTTGACTTGGCTTCGAAAGAAGCGCGTGTGAAAGAACTCGAAACTACCATGGAAGATCCAGACTTTTGGTTGGATTCCGATAAAGCTAAGAAAGTCATCGACGAATGTAAGAAGTTGAAAGTCTGGACTGTTCCCTATCAAGAAATTAAAACGAAATTCGAAGCGATCAAAGATCTGTTTCCCGATGCAATAGAAGCTGGGGAAGAGGAGTTTCTGCAGGAAATGATTAGCGAGATGGGGCAAATCGAGAGAAATTTGGGCGACCTAGAAGTGCGCAAAATGCTCTCTGGAGAGCTTGACAGCAAGAATTGCTATCTTAGCATCAATGCCGGAGCAGGAGGAACCGAAGCATGCGATTGGGTGCAGATGCTCGCTCGCATGTACCAGCGGTGGGGGGTTAAACGGAACTGGAAAGTTGAAACGGTCGACACCGTTCCCGGTGAAGTTGCGGGAATAAAAAACATTACCCTAAAGATTGTTGGAGATTTCGCCTTCGGGTATACGAAAGCGGAAAAAGGGGTACACCGCCTCGTACGGATTTCTCCCTTTGACAGTGGTGCACGCAGGCATACCAGCTTTGCTTCTGTCGATGTCACCCCCGAAATTACCGATGATATTGACGTAGAAATCAAGCCCGAAGAACTGCGAATTGACACCTTTCGTGCTTCTGGAGCGGGTGGACAGCATGTTAACGTCACAGATTCTGCAGTACGAATCACCCACATTCCAACGGGGATTGTGGTTTCCTGCCAAGCGGAGAGGAGTCAGAACCAAAACAAGGAAACCTGCTTTAAAGTGCTGCGTTCCAAGCTATATGAGTTAGAGGTCTTGGAAAGGGAAAGGAAATTGCGGGAGATGGGTGGAAAAAAGATGGATATTGCCTGGGGAAGCCAAATTCGAAACTATGTTTTCCAGCCATATACCCTTGTGAAAGATACGAGAACTAAAGTAGAATCAGGAAATATCCAAGCCGTCATGGACGGAGATATCGATGAATTTGTTTACGCCTATTTAAAAGAGTTTGGGTGATAACTATGTCTGAAGAAGAAAAGGACGATACGGAAACGGGTCTCGAGTTCCGTTATACCGAGGTGCTCGACGGAAAACACCTTAAAGAATGGTTGATGGACCCATCGATCAAGCGGTGGTTTCCTATGGCTGACGAGGTGGAAATTGATGATGCTGTACACCGGTGGGTAGGTTTTTGCCGGTATAAGTGTAGCCTGACCGCCGTCAAAGATGATGTGCCGTGTGGGGTTGCTACTCTCTACCTTCAGCCCTATAAGAAGCTCGCCCATCAGTGTGAGTTTGGTATTATTATTGGCAGCTCCTATCGAAATCAGGGAATAGGGAGTGAGCTCATGAATCAGCTTATTCACCTTGCCAAAGAACGTTTTGGAATTACTTTGCTCCACCTACAAGTGTATGCAGAAAACCCAGCCACCCGCTTATACGAACGCCTTGGCTTTAAGGAGTTCGGGCGTCAGAAACTTTGGATTAAAGAGGATGACGGTTCATTTACAGCAAGAATATTTATGGAAAAGGTTTTGGATTAGGAAAACAGAAACTATGCCTCTCTCATCTTTTCAGAAACAACTAGAAGACGACCTACAGAATAGCGTAAAATTCACCATCAATGACAACCGTTCCACGATGTTAAGCGTTAAGTGGGAACCTCATTGCACAAAAGTGTCCCTGCATAGATTTTTTCTCAATGCACCGGAAAATGTGCTAAACGCCCTTGCCGGATACATTAAACGAAAAGACCGTAAAATTGCTCCCGCAGTGAAAACTTTTATCGAAGAGAATCTCAACAAACTCGACTATTCTCAGGTTGTTAACCCGGCGAAGCTTCATGTGCAAGGAGAAACCTACCATCTGAAGCAGTTGCTGGGCGACTTAAATCAGGAATATTTTGACAATACTTTGAAACTGAACATCACCTGGTTTGGAAAAAGAGTACAGAGAAACCGCTCTCAGGTAACATTTGGGTTATACCACCGGCCGCTGAAGCTTATCAAAATCAATCGCCTTTTGGATAGCCCAAAATTTCCTCCATACCTTGTAACGTATGTGATCTACCACGAAATGTTGCACCACGTATGTCCCTCATATTTCGATGAGAAAGGAAAACATCGAATCCATAACAAGGAATTCAAAATGTTGGAGAAAAAGTTCCGTCATTATCATGAAGCAAAACAATGGATAGAACAGAATCGCGAGCGTTTGTTCGCGAGATTTTGAGATAAGGTGAAGAACCATGGCAGGACATAGTAAATGGGCAAATATCAAACATAAGAAGGGAAGAGCTGATGCCAAAAAAGGGAAAATCTTCTCTAGAATCGCAAAAGAGATCATCAGCGCTGTAAAGGTTGGAGGCTCCGACCCAAAGAGCAATCCCCGTTTGCGTTTGGTACTGCAAAAGGCCAAAGCTGCAAATGTTCCCAACGATATTATCGATAGAAACATTAAGAAAGCATCCTCCACGGACCAGGCAGACTATATCGAAATGACCTACGAATTGTATGGCTATGGCGGTGTTGGCATCATCGTAGACATCATGACCGACAACAAAAATCGCATGGCATCAGAGATACATATCGCAACAAATAAGCGTGGCGGCACCATCGCCGGCCCCGGTTCTGTTGCCTTTAATTTTGACAGGAAGGGCGTGATTCAGATTTCGAGAAAAGATGCCATAGAAGAGGAACTGTTTCAAGTTGCTAGCGAAGTAGGTGCGGAAGATTTTGATCAAACAGAGGATATGTACGTCATCACCACAGATCCTGCCGAACTCTATAATGTTAAAGATGCGATCAACAAATTGGGATTCAAATGTGATGAGGTTTCCCTAGAAATGGTTCCAAAAGTCCTCGTTGAGTGTGATGCCGAAGCAATCAAAGCGAACGAGGCATTGATCGAGTGGTTAGAGCAAATCGATGATGTCGATAACGTGTATCATAACATGGACCTGCCAGATGAATGATCGGTCGACGAACCGTTTCTCCAAAATTGTTCTAGACCATATTCCATTGACCCCTCAAGACATTCTTAAACTAGGCGACAAGTTTTCTCAACAGGTAGGAACATGCTTGCTGTATTCGGGGGGAGAGTTCGACACCATTGAACGGACCTATCTCTGTTTGTTTCCCTCCGAATTCATCCATGTCAATGGAAATAAACTGCAAACATCCAACGCAACCTGGCATGTTAACAACCCATGGGAGGGGTTGAGAGATTTCTTTTCATCAAAAGATAGTGATTCCTCCTATCCCGAATGGGTCGGATACTTTGGGTATGAAATGGGAGCTACTAGCGACCCGGATAAACCACTGCCCTATCACCCCTCGGCAATTCCGGATTCCTTTTTTTTGCGACCCTCTCTTGTGATTAGCTTCGATCATAAGGAAAAATATGCAACCCTTCTCTTTCGTGAAGACTCCCTAAAAACCCTTCCGGAAGATCAGAAGAGATGGTGCGCTCGCTTTACAAATAAAACGGAATGGCCAAAGATTCTGACAGAAGAGTTATCCACCCCTCCCCAAAATAATGTGGAGCCTTTTTCTTTAGCTACACCCATCGAATCCCCTGATTCCTATCGACAAAAGGTAGAACGAACAAAGGAGCTGATCAGATCGGGTGAAGTCTATCAGGTGAATCTCTCTCAAAAGTTTCTCCTCAGAGGGGAGAGAGACCCATATCAAATCTTTTGTGAGCTGGCCTCGATTAATCCAGCCCCATTTATGGCGTACCTACGCTTTCCGGATTTTGTGATTATTTCCTCATCACCGGAGAGGTTTCTATCAAAAAGGGGCACTATCCTCGAAACAAGACCCATCAAAGGGACTGCCCCACGTGGTGAGAGCTTGGAACAAGATCTGCGGAATAAAGAGTGGCTCTTATCCTCACCAAAAGAGAGGGCAGAGCTTTTGATGATCACAGATCTTATGCGAAACGATTTGGGGAAGGTGAGCGTCACGGGCAGCGTGAAAACCCACAAAATTTGGGAATGTGAAACATATACCAACGTACATCATCTTGTTTCCACGATCTCTTCGCAAGCGAAGCCTCAATTGCATGCCGTCGATATTCTGCGGTCTTGCTTTCCGGGGGGGTCCATCACCGGCTGTCCTAAGCTTCGAGCTATGGAAGTCATCAGCGATATAGAACAGAGAGCACGTGGAATCTATACAGGCTCTATTGGGTACCTGACGGGGAATGGAGACTTCGATTTCAATATCGCGATTCGTACGGTTCTATGGAAGGGAGGGTTGATCGACGTACAGCTGGGAGGAGGGATTGTTTCCGATTCCGACCCACAGAAGGAGTATGAGGAAACTCTCCATAAAGGAGAGTCCCTTTTTAAGACGCTGGGATTAAAGGAGTTGAAGTGTCGAAAACGAAACCAAAATTTTAACCACAGATGAACACAGATCGGAGTTCTTCTGCACGATGACAGCAGATCTGTGTTCATCTGTGAGCATCTGTGGTTAAAATCAAAGTTCGAAGGCGGTATTTGTTATTGAGAAGAAAGCGAAGAACAAGGTAAAAACACCCCTTGACACCATTTACCCAGGGTAATATGTATAAAATTATACTCAATTAAGATGAAGAATTGGAATTTTGCCAACGCCGGGATCTACAGATTCATATCAAAGAAAACAGCTTACTATGGGTACATAGGAGGTGTTTTCTTTGATTTGAAGATGTGGGTTCCGGCTAAGGCAAAAACCAATTCTTCATCTTAATTGAGTATAAGTACCCATATATAGAAAAGGAAGGAGGAAATAATGGAGCCTGTTGATGGAGGTCCTGTATATTCTGCAAGTAGGGATAAAG
>JAAKFP010000119.1 GCA_011065005.1 Chlamydiota bacterium
CCTTGAATCTTCTTTTGTCATAAGAGAAGCACGGTAATTTCTGGCCTAAAGAGCCTCGTCACATAGGAGTGCGGAACGGAAAAATTTATGAAAAAGTTGCGCTAACTGCGTTTTTTAGGATGATATGATCATTATAAAATAAAAAAATATTTACCACCGAGTTCACAGAGCCCACAGAGAGAAAAATGATTTTCTCAGTGATCTCGGTGCTCTCTGTGGTAAAGTTTTTTCTTTAAGTTGACGGCATTGCGTGAACATGTACTTGCGATGAACCAGATTTGCTAGATTTTCTTTTTTTTAGTAGAAAAATAATATATATGCTAGCATGCCAAGTACTAGGGAAAAATAATAGAGATGGAATGTTATGCAGAAACAAAATGTGATTACTAACAAACCCATCGCAAGGACGCTCTATCTTTTGCTTCTTTGCTGCCTATGTATCCCCCTTTTGACAAGCTGCGAGTCCAGAAATGCAATCGTCAATAGGCTCGACGAAAAAGAAGCGAACGAGATCATCGTATTTCTCTCAACGAAAGGGATCGAGGCGATAAAGGAGCAAAGCGCCGACTCTGGCGGTGCAGGTGCTCAAAAGCAAATCCTTTGGGATGTCACTGTCTCTGCCGAGCAAACAACGCGGGCGATGTCCATTTTGAACCAGAGTGGTCTTCCCAGGCGACGCGGTCAAACGCTGTTGGGGATCTTTTCTGATGTGGGACTAGTCCCTTCCGAGATGCAAGAACGGATCCGCTATCAGGCAGGTCTCGCTGAACAGATAGCAAGTACAATACGAAAAATCGATGGAATCCTAGACTCTGAAGTGCAAATTTCCTTTCCCGAAGATGATCCCCTGAACCCAGGGAAAAAGAAAGGGGAAATTACCTCATCCGTTTACATCAAACACTCAGGAGTCCTTGACGATCCCAACACACACTTGATCACCAAAATCAAGAGACTTGTATCTGCCAGTGTCACCGGACTAAAATATGACAATGTTACCATTATCCCCGACAGAGCACGATTTAGCGACTTTCCTATTGGACTACAGGCAATAAGAGAAGAAGAAAAAGAATTTGTCAAAACCTGGACAATCATTGTCGCTAAAGAATCGCTAACTCGATTTCGAATGATCTTTTTCATTTTAACCGTTGGACTTTTGATCTTATTACTAGCTTTCATTTGGATTGGATGGAAAACGTACCCCATTCTGAAACAGCATGGTGGATTGCCAAGCCTTTTTTCCCTAGCGCCTCTTGTTGAGGAAGCAAAACGTGAGGAAGAAGAAGTCGTAGAAGAGGAAGAAGAAGGCGCAGAAGGCGAAGAGGAAGAGGGAAAAGAGGAGGAAGAAAAAGAAGAAGGATCTCCTGCTGATGTTACATGAATATAGCCCAGGTAAGCCATGCAAGATAAAAGTTCGATGATGTTACGCTTACTTCTGAACCGCTACCATGAGGGCACTACAGAGTCTGTGCTTAAAGGATTGCCGGAAGAAGAAAGAAGAAAGGTTCTAGACCTTCCCCTTGTTTCTAAGGATGTGTTGCCAGCGCTTAGGCAGCCTATAGAGGCTATGCAACATGTCCACTACTCTTGGCTCATTCCACAACTGCAAAGTATTTCCAAGAGAAAGTTGCGTTTGGTTATCTCCATTTTGCCAGAACACCTCGCCACAAAACTTTGTGATACGTTAAAGATGACTTCAAAACCTTTAACACTATCCACGCCGATGCGATCCTTTCTTCGAAGTCAGCTGCACAATGCTATTGAATTCAACGATGTTCTCCCTGTAGAGTATCTTCCTGCAACGGAAATGACTCGAGTGGCTAAACTTCGCAAGCGTGAACTTGTGGATTTGATCGATTACCTTGGCCTTTATGACTTGGCGGAAGAGATCAAACACATTGTGGATAGAAAGCTACTGAAGAGTCTTTACGAGTGTTTATCTAAAAAAAAGCATATTTTTTTAAGAGAATGCCTGCACCAAAGAGAGAAGTTAGTCACCCAAAGGCTTCAATTGGAACATTGGGATGGCGATTGCCAAAAGTTGGCGAAGCTTCTTCATCATAGAGGCATGGTACGCTTGGGATATGCCCTGTCAGGTCAGCATCCGGATCTTTTGTGGCATATCACCCACATTCTTGACACAGGCAGAGGAGAAAAGCTATCCAGATATTACCACAAAGAGGGGATTCCAGGCGTTACTCAGGCACTCAAGAAACAAGTTCAAATAGTATTAAAAGAATTTAACAAGAGAGAAAGAAGTGAGTAAGAAATTTTTCTCATTAATTCATGGAGACAAAGTCCACGTTGCTCCTGACACAAAAGTGATTCCAGGTAAAGATTTTTCTAAGATTGTTACTGCAAAAGAAGTGCTTCAGGAAGTGAAAAAAGATGCAGAGCAGTACAAAATTGAGGTGACTTCTGAGTGTGAAACATGGAAAGAGCAGGCGCAAAAGGAGGGCTTTGAGCTAGGTTATACCGAGTGGGTCGAAAAGATTGCTGATTTAGAAGAGGAGATCGCTAAAGTTCGTAGCGATATGGAGAGGATTGCCGTTCCCATCGCTCTTAAGGCAGCAAAGAAGATTGTCGGTAGAGAATTGGAGATTTCAGATTCTGCAGTTGTGGACATAATAAGAAACACCTTGAAAGCTGTAGCACAACACAAAAAAATTGTCATTTACGTGAATCCAAAAGAGCTTGAGCAGGTAGAGAAGAGCCGGGAAAACATAAAGAAGGTTTTCGAACACCTGGAAACTCTTTCCATTCGACCGCAAGACGACATAGATTCCGGTGGATGTGTGGTCGAAACAGAGGCGGGGATCATCAACGCACAGCTTGAAAATCAATGGATGATTTTGGAGGCCGCCTTTCAGAAACTTATAAAGAAGCAGTCTCCGCCATCTCTAAAGAAAGCAGTACAGGAAGAGCGGAAAGAAGAAGATTAAGGGATGATAGGAAAAAAAGAGGGAAGTTGGGAATCATGATAACATCGAAAGTTTTTTCTATGAGAACGCTACTTATTTGCATTGCCATCATCGGTGTATTGTGGGTTTCTCCTGCGCAGCTCTTTTCTCAGGCACGTGTGACAAACTCTGTCAGCAAACCGACAGCAAAACAGATTGCTCAGGCTGCTCCAACTCCTCAAAAGGAAAAGGGTCCTCAGGAGCAGCTCCTAGAACGTTTTGATACCACGTTCAAAAGACCATCCCTTCTGACACAAGCTGTAGTTTTGACGCTGTTGTCGATGTTACCCTTCATCGTCATGATCCTTACCTCCTTTCTGAAAATCGTCATCGTGCTTTCATTGCTGCGGAATGCTTTAGGGGTGCAGCAAGCGCCACCAAACCAGATCATCAACGGAATCGCCTTCATGCTCAGCCTTTTTATTATGTACCCTACAGTTGTGAAGATGTATGAAGCTTCCCGCGAGGTAATCTATCGTTCCGAAATTCCAGAATCCCTAATCTCTCCAGGATCTTCGGCCTACATTCTAGAAATCGCTTCGGCAACCCAAGGACCTCTTCGTGATTTCCTAAAAGACAACTCAAGCATCAAGCACAGGGCACTGTTTTATCGGATGGCCTATAAAGTTCTTCCCGATGAATACCGGCCGGATCTTAAACCCGAAGACTTCATCATTGTGGTTCCCTCATACATTACGAGTCAGCTCAAAGATGCATTCGAAATCGGAGTTCTGATCTATATACCCTTTTTCGTTATTGATCTTGTCACGTCGAACATCCTTCTAGCTATGGGGATGATGATGCTTTCGCCAGTGACGATTTCGATGCCCCTAAAGCTCTTTTTGCTCGTCATGTTGGACGGATGGACCTTGCTCGTTGAAGGGTTAGTCAATACATTTCGCTAAGAGGAAAAACCATGTTTCAGACCCATGTTGTTCAGCTCGCTTATCAAGGATTGCTACTGATTCTCATCCTTTCTGCACCACCGATATTGATCAGCATGTTTTTTGGTATTCTCGTTGCCGTCTTTCAGGCGGCAACACAAATTCAGGAACAAACACTCTCCTTTACGATCAAACTCGTTGCGGTCACTTTGACCTTGATGTTTCTTGGAGGATGGCTCGGAGCACAAATCATGTCCTTTGCCACAAATATTTTTGTCAATTTTCCTAGGTGGAGTCTTGGTGCAGCTTAATTGAGTATAAAAAGAGGGAATCATGACTGACAGCTACTGGACCTTATTTATGAATAGTGCTTTAGCTTCAGAAAACCCCAATGCTGCCCTCACCCTGCTTTTTCTTTTCTTGGGACGGATATTGCCGATTATTGCCCAATCCCCATTCTTTGGGGCGCGGGTACTTCCACACCCCGTAAAGCTTGCTTTTGCCCTTACCCTTTTCGCAATTTTTCTTCCTAAGCTGGTCGTGGTTTCCACCACCACCCTGACGTTTTCGCCCCTTTCTATCCTCTACCTTGTTAAGGAAATCTTCATTGGGTACATCATAGGGTTTCTTATCAGCATCCCCTTTACCATTGTACAGTCCGCAGGGATGTTCATCGACCATCAAAGGGGTGGCGCTAGCCTTATGGTCAATGACCCTACGATGCAGAACCAATCCTCCCCCTTGGGAACCATGTTTAACTTGGTCTTGATCTATCTTTTTTTTCTAATGGATGGCCCTTTCCTATTTATTGAGGCCATCATGACATCGTATGAGGTTGTTCCGCCCGACCAGTTTATCAATCCCTACTTTTTTGAACGGACTTCCGCTTTTTGGGATGTGGCGATTAAGCTGCTGAATACTTCTATGAAGCTCGCCATCCAATTGGCTTCTCCAGCGCTGATCGCCATCTTGATGACCGATGTGTTTCTTGGAATTGCTAACAGACTCGCACCTCAAGTGCAGATCACCTTCCTTGGATTGCCCCTCAAGTCGCTATTGGGACTAACGGTGATTTTTCTTGGATGGCAAGTTTTTACCGCACAAATAGTGAAAGAATCCTACTCCTGGCTCTATAAAATCCAAGAGGTCATCCTGATGTTCAAACCCATAACCGAAACCTGAGGGAGCCGGAAATTGCTTTGTTTATGAGCAACGGTTCTTATTCTGCGGTGAGGAATCTTGCATTAGAGACTGTGTATGTTCCTTGCCATTTCACACCTCCGCCAGCATCTGAATATTCGAAAGGTGCAGGGCCTCCAAGGGCTTCCAATGTTCGTGGGTACTTCCCCCCTTTTTCGTCGAAACTCACTAAAGGAACGCCGAGAGCTTCTGCTTTGCTTTGAGCAAGTTTGTTTAATGTTTTTTCATAATCGGGATGAATGGGGTGGGGATAAAACCGCTCTCGTAACAAGACGGGTTGTTTTCCGTCCCACAGTAAGCGCAACAGACATCGGGCTTCGATGCGTCCCTTAGGTCCTTTTTCGGTTTTAATGGCCAAAAGTCGGTTTTTCCCATCTAAAAGATATCCTAGCAATCCTTTGTTTAATGAGGCATCCCCACCTACACGTTGGCAGCTGCCATCCACTTCGGTTCCACAAAGTAATAGATCCATATAATCCTCAGTTTCTATTGCGACAAACTTGGACAGTTTCGTTTCAGCTTTTTGTTTTGACAGCTGTCTTTGCAATCCTTCGACATCATTTAAGAACTCTGGTTTGTTGAACGGTGCTTTCTCTAAAAAAACCTTTAAGGATTTGAGTTTTCCGATACAATCAGGGGTGTTTTTCGCTGATATGATTTGCATGCAATTTGACTGAACACTAAGTCGGATACGTTCTGGATCTTCTTTGGGCAGACTACTTGATTGTTCCATCTTCTTGCTGAGCTCTTGTCGAATCGTTTTCTTCTCTTCGTCCGTGCTTGCAGTAAGATAACGTTGTAATAAGGGACATGTCTCTTCGAGTTTTCCCAAATGAGTATTATCGATCAATTTTTCCTTTAACCATTTCTCGGGAGAAAATTCTGCTTCTTTTCCAGAGGATTGGATTTTGCTTAGCTCTATCATATCTACTTTCTGCCCCCACTTTTCCAGAAACTCTGGGTTATACTCATGTATTTTTCTTAGATGTGGATTGTTTTCCAAGCTGTTGCGAACGTTCTGAAAATCACCTCGAAGTACATTGGAGATGTACTTTCCGAGAGAAGCAGCAGCTTGTGGGTCATTAAGGCTAGCTACTTTAGAAGCGTAGGTTATGATTGCTGTTGGGTCGCGGGCATCACCAAACTCTTTAAGATATTTTTCGGCAAAGTTGTCAATCCCTTCTATCGGTACTTTACTTCGGATACTTTGCTCTAATGCATCTTGTAGATCAATCTTAGAGTCTTTAAGGAATTCAGGGGTGCCAAATAACAGGATGCAGTTGATATAACGAAGAGAACGCAAAAGGCGTTCTTCTTTTTTCTTGCCTGTATCGGTACCCATTTCTAGCAAGGCCCGTTTTAGGGTGAGGGATTTCTCATTAGATGTTAGATTTTGCTCATTCGCCAAGTGAAGAAGCGTCTCGAGTAAGATTTGATGTTTTAAGGCATCCATAAAAATACTACCTTTTCGTCCCCCAACCACTTCTAGAAGTTGTGATACTACTGTTTCTTCACAACCTTGCCCCACTAACTGAGCCCCTAAAAGATGTGCCAACTTCAACCACGAGTGTTTTTCTTCGAATTTTGAGCAGGGTAGATTATCCCAGGCCATAATAGCCTTAGGCTCCGAAGCAGATTTGCTGAGAGCTAACGTTAGCGGCCACTGTAAATCAGGACGACGGAACTCTTGAATGGCATTAAGAAGCCCTTTTTCTGCTACCCATTTGATCTGATCATCTGTGAATGTCTGGCGTAAAAGAAAAAGAGCAGAACCCAGCCATTGTAAATGACGTTTCTTATTCTCTTCAAGTTCATAAACTTTTCTCTGTTTTTCCCCCTCTGATAGCCCTTTCAGCTCAGATTCCTTTACTTTTCTATCCGCGATCTTCTGTAGTAAATCTTTAAATTCTTTTCCGGGGAAATGTTCTTCGATATAGGAATTTACGATCTCTTCCGGTTCATCAACGTTTATCTGGATATTGTAAATCCCAACAGTGTAAATCCTGGGTAGCTTTTCCTCGCCATCGAGGTTCGCCGAGTTCCAGTACATAATCGATCGTGGATTTTGTTGAAGGGCTAAAAGTAAAATTTCCCTTCTAGCTTTTTGGTTCTTGATTTGGAAATTGCTTATGTTATTCGCTGTTTCGAAGCCGTCCCGCTGAGCGCATAGCTTGGCGATTTCGATCAAATGCCTCTGGTCCTCGATGCCGAAGTTTCGGATACACTTCACCGTTACGGAGGGGGCCAGCTGAGCACATTGTTTGGCAATATCGAACAAAACACTCTGGTTTTTGATGCCAAAGTTATCGATGCTGCTTATCGTTGCAATGGGATCCTGCTGAGCGCATTGCTTGGCAAGACCAATCAAAACATCCGGGTCTTTGAGGCCAAAGTTTTGGATGTACAGCGGTATGAGCCAGCACCTTTCAGTAG
>JAAKFP010000012.1 GCA_011065005.1 Chlamydiota bacterium
CATGGGCTACCATCTGACGCTCTTCGAGCTATTGAAACTCGCCTCTCTTCTATACACATCGCAGATAAAAAGTTGGCATCGTATCCGTGTGTGTTCCCGTTAGGGGACAAAGCGAGCTAGCCCCGTCCGAGTGCGAGGGAGCTTGCGACCGAGACACGTAGGGCGGGGTTTAAGATCGATAGGATTACCCGTCCCGTCAGGGGCGGCAGAGGTCGCAGAATGCCCTTCCGCCTACTGCCCCCCTTCCTCCCGCACAATCCTTAACGCTTCGGAGTAGGATTCTCTGTATTCATTACAAAACTGATCTTTTTCACGATCAAATTGAGCATAGATGATGTCTCCTTTTATTAAAGTAACATAAGCAACATAAGGTTGCGCTACATAGTTGTCTTTGCTTGCGTCCTCAAAAGCAATTCCAAAGTCAAGATTGTCTTCAGTAAATGGAAAATTTGACAATTTTGGTCTTATCATCTCATCTGAATTAATCATATTAAGAAGACCTTGCGTACTTCTGACAAATAAGATTCTTGCTTGTTCAATATCTAACTTTTTATACCCAACATAATCCAAAGTAAACCCATGAATGGAGTCTGGAAAGGAACCACCTGACCCAGCGAGCATTAACTTATTTTCCCTCTTCATAAAAACAGAATGCTTTTGGATGATAGAATGCATTCTAGTCTCATCTTTACTCATCGCAGAACAACACGCACACATCAAAAATGTGGGCAATAAAAAAAACAGGCTTCTCATTAATTCACTACTCCATAATTCTGTATAAATTTATATCCTAAGCGATTAAGTTCTCTCTTATAATTATCGCTCGACAATATTTGGTGATCAATGAAGGGATAGGTCTTAGATGGAAGAAAGTGAATATTACTATTCTTACTAAAAATCCCTTTTATCATACTTATGGGATTTGCGATGAAAGGAACAGCGTCTCGGCTGTTCACATAATTTGCCGCCCCTCCAAGACCTTTTGAATCAATCAAACTAGCAGAACCGAAAGTAGTAACATGCAGCATCTTTTTTTCCTCGGGAGATAATTGTTGCAATGCTCGATCCAAAACCAGCCCTCCCTGGCTATGGGCATAGATATTCACCCGACCATCGCTGTCTACACCTCCTACAGCGTCGATTCTCTCACGAATATGATCAGCAAGCTTATCCGCTGAACGGGTCGGAATGCCGAGTATTTGCGCTGCACACTCTAAAATGTCGGAAATAAACCCGTGGGTCGCATTGAAAGTGAAGTGTATGTTTGTTCCTCCATGCGTATCGGAGCAATACCTTGCAAATGCAAAGGCGTCAGATAGGGAAGCGAGTATGCCGTTCACAGACATATTCGATACTTTATTCGTTGCTTCGTCCCTACCCAAGTGATAATTATCAGAATGCTGAGCGTGGCTGGTTGGATGAAAATGGCTTAAAGTTCTTCTGGAGAAAAGGTGCCCCGCCAAGGAAACCACATCGCGAACGATAGGAATAGGAATGCAATGATCTCCGATCCCTTGCAAGATTCTTCCAAAGGCATAGGTCGTCCGACAAAGAATGGAATGACGGCGCTGTGAAGAGGATTGCGCAAATAAACCCCAAAGGTCGATATGTGTTAATGGATTATTCATAACAAAAGCGTAAAGGTTGGGTCCGCCATCAAAACCTGCCGGATCGGGAGTCAGCCATCTCCCAAGGACAGGAATATAATACCTTCTACCAAAAAACACAAACCCTGTCTCCTGATCCACCCGCTTGCTGGAAAAACGCCACGGATTTATCGATGTTTTTATCTGCCGATTGAAAGAGTTGAAAATCGTCTCCTCGCCAAAAGCGGTATACCGATAGGACTCACAAACCTTTCCCTGCCGATCAAGCAAAGCTGTGACATTACCGCCATGATCATGAACGGGAATATACACCTCTCCATGAAACTCGCACGCTGCTGCCGCGCCAATCTCCGCACCTTTCCCTGTGCCAAGCACGCGAAGCTCGACAATATGCCCCTCGGCATCGCAAATTCCAACCTCGTTGTCCCCTTGAAAAAGAAAGTTGTCACACTTTTCCATTTTCCAACCATCACCCTGACGATGGTAGGAGGCTTTGGTCAACCGGCGGTTTAACTCGTCATAGGTATAGCCTATTTTGGTGTCACCATTAACGACGGTTTTCAGACGATCGAGAGCGTCGTATTCAAATCGAATGGCGTCATCGATTCCAACCATGTTGCCGTTGGCATCGTAATGATACCTTGTAGATCCATCAAAGACACATTGATTCAACCCGTTCAACTGTTGCGGGGTGCCATCCTTGCTGGTGCGGTTGTATAGCGAGTCATGGAGATAAGAATGTTCTATATCCCCTGTCTCTTTCGTGAGCTGATAGAGGTCATCATATTCATATTGAGACCGCGACACACGAGACCCTTCTTGAATTGTTCTGCTTGTCAAATTCCCCACTTTGTCATAGGCATCCACCTCCTCTTTCCATCCGGGGGCACAAATTTCCTTGACCCGGCCCAACAGATCGTACTGGAAACTAAAAAGACCGGCCTCTGTCTCCATCTCCAAAACATTTCCGGAAAGATCATATTGTGTATAGGCGTGCTGATACGTAAGCCCATCATGACTGTGCCGGCGGATCTCTCTAAGCCGACAAGGGTCATAGCTATATTCTACATGGGATTCATCCGGAAGGGTAACGAGAACAGGCCGCCCTTTTCGGTCGTAGGCATAACACATAGCGCATCCATTCCCCAACTCCTCTTCGACCAGTCGTTGATTCCCATCATAACGTTTCCTTGTCACACGATTGTTGACAGGGTCGGCAATCTCAATGGGGTTGTCATTTTTGTCATAGGTGTAAACGTAATGGACTGTGTTATCAGAAGAAAAGAAAGACTGAAGCCTACCCAAGGCGTCATAAAGGTAATGAATTTCAACACCGTCAGGTTTTACAGTGGTTTCCTTTTGTCCGAAGGAATTGTAGCAATAAACCGTCACTTTTTGTTCGGAAGAATTTGCGCTTTCAATTCTCTTCACCTCCCGATTCAGAGCATCATAATCAAAGAGGTTGACCACTTCTCTCTTTTGCTTCCCTGCTTCAATAACACAATCGACTGTGCGGACAACATTTCCGGAAGGATCGTAATAAATTTTTTGCATTTGGGTAATGGTACCCAAAGGATTTTTCCGTATGACAGAAGCAGTCTTACCGTGGGAGTCACAAATCTTGACAGTAACATTTCCTTGGCCGTCAATCATCTCCACATAGGGCACAACTTGATTGTAGTCATTTCGTCGATCGTAAAAAATATGGGTAAGTGTTTGCACTCCCAAGGGATCTGTTATCTGAATGGGCAGCTTATGGGAATTGTAGACCGTAGTCGTTACGGCTATACCCGAATCCAAGTAGTTGATGACTTCCGTTCTATTCCCCTCAGCATCATAAGAATATTTTTGTCGTTGTAAGATTTTCCCGGATGAGTCTTCAATTCTTTCTTCAACGACTCTGCCAAGGAGATCAAACTCTTGCACCGTTAAGGCGTACTCCGTTTCGGAGCAATACTCATACGTCTTACAACACCTTCCAAGGGAATCATATTCGTATGTCGTACAATGATCTCCTTTCTCTTGACTCGCAACTCTTCCGGCAGAATCATAGGAATAACTCGTAACATTTCCTTCTCCATCAATTTCCTGGAGCAGATGAAAAACATTATAGATCCATTGTTCGGCACTGAGGGTCTTTCCTTCGGGAGATATGCGCTCTTTTTTGATGAGGCGCTTCTGGTAGTCATAAGTACAGCGGGTGAGCAGTCCGTTACGTCCCACAGATTCTGTTAACTCTCCATCCATTCTATATGTGAACGTTTCTTTTGTTCCATCGGGATATTCGATCAGACACGGCTTGTTTCGAATGTTGTATTTTGTTTTAGCGACAAACCCCCTAGGGTCTGTTTGAGACGTGACATTTCCCATCAGGTCATATGTATTTAATATGGTCAGTGACTCTAGATTTCCTTTGTCATCAGCAACTTGAGGTTTGATAATGGATGTTTGACGGCCGAACTCATCATAAAGGCATTTCGTTTCATTTCCATAGATGTCCGTTGTCGCCACACGATTGCTCAAATAGTCATATTGATGCGTAGTTGTCAGAATGGTTCCGTCGGTAAAAATCTCCTTTCCGCAAATTAATCTGTTGGAGAAATCGTAGGTGAACTCCTTATGCACATCTGCTCCCGGACCTTGCTCGTAGACGATATTCCCGTTGTCATCATAACGTCGAGTCACTTGATTGCCCAAAAGGTCAGTCTCTTTTGTGACATTCCCCATGGGATCGTACTCCCAACTCTTGGAGCCGACATACTCGTTATTGGCATCGTAGAGCTGTTCCTGAAGAAGCCAGCCCTCTTTGGAATAGGTGTTGTGAACACGTTTGAGCTGCACTTCCTGCTTTGAGGCTAGGTCCAAACATTTCTCGGTGACCACTTCAGGAAGACCAATGGGATAGGTTTCCGTGGGCTGAATTTCTTTAATATGCCTTTCGGTAACGCCAAACAAATCATTTTTATCGTCGCTTTTTCCATCATCGGTAATTTCTCTAATGCAAACACCATTCACATCATATTCAAAGAACTCTCGTATTTGTATCGCACTTTCACCCCAAGTGAACTTGCTGGCAAGGAGATCCTTTCCATGAATGTAGGAAAAGGTAATTGTTCTCGAACCATCCGATTCCTCAACCATCAAGTTCTGTTTATTATAAACGAAATCCTTTGTGTAAACTTCACAACCATTCGCCTCCGGGGAACCGCTCTTCTCTACTACAGGAGAGGCTGTATTCCATCCCGATAAATTCCCAAAAAGCTGCTCTTGGATGATATTTCCTTTAACGTCGTATTGATAGTGGAGGAGAAATTGCCCGGTGCCATCTCCCGATTGCAGGAAGCGTGATGTTAGATTCGTCTGATTAGGGGTGTCATCGCCCGCCCAGAAGAGCCTTTCCACGCTATAAAGAGAGTCGTCGTCAAGATACTTCTCTACCGACTCTAGCCGATATTGATCGGAAAAACGAAAAATGGTCTTATGGTTCAGAGCATCTCGCACCTCTGTTGCCCCTCCAAGGGCAATCTTCCTTCCTCTTTTTTTCTTTTCCGTTCTCAGATCATAAAAGAAACGATGGGTAATGATCGGCTCGGAGTCTACACCGACAGGAGCTTTAAGCATCATCACTCTCTTATATTTTGGCTCATTGGTGGATTTGACTTTTACATCGATGCCGCCAACATCATTGTGATTTTCGTCATAGTAGTAGATCTTTAAAAACCGTTGATCCGGTCTATCTTTGCGGATAATACGGTGTGTATGATCTTCATAAGCATACTTTTCATCCGGAGCATTCGGACGGACAACACTTGTAAGATAATAACCTTTCCCACCAAAGTTTGCGTGCTTCTTTCTGTCAAAACGATAAACAACTTTTCTCCCATCACTTGCCACAAGGTCAACCTTAGGATGGTTTTCGTGTTCCCCGTGTGTGTGATATGTAAAATTCACATCGGAAAAAAGAACACCTTCACTATTTTTGCTTTGGATGCCCGAGATAAACCGGTCTGAATTGAATTCGAAATTGGTGTAATGACCACGTGTTGATACATCGTACTTTGCATAAAAAATTTCACCATCGTCTTTATCCTTGAATACACGTTTAGATCCGTCCGGCATCTGTACGGAGCACTTCTTTTTTAGGTAATTATAAGTTATAGTCAAATTCCTCAAGTTTGTTCGAGCGCTGATCATCCCGGAACTGTTGTTTGTTATCCCTCGACTCAATGACTCCTGCTTGATTTTGAGCGTCGAAGACTCATCCCTACTAGAGGCTCTTCTGCCACGACAGCATCTGAAAGCGCCAAACCTATCATAAAAATCTAGCTCGTGATGTCTGTCCGAGTGATGACAGTACATCTTCCCTTCATGGTTCAATTTCCATCCATGGTACATGAACCCTTTTCCGGGGTCTGAACTCACATAAGAACGCTCAATAACAAGAGCTTCAGGACCCACCAATGCCAGGTCCATCTGCGTATCGCAATAATCCCCTGCGATCACGCTGACACAATTATTAACAACCCCAGACGGTTCTCCATCAAGGTGAGCAACGGGTTTCATCAGCTCTATATCTGGCGAACCCGTTTCCCCCTTAGGGATTGCAGGGGATTCGTCACTTTCGGCGAAGATGGGGAAAGTGGATAGAAGACAAAAGAGATAAAATGTTCGGAGCATTTTCAGGAACCTTTTTCTGTTATGTTTTATTAGTCACAAGCTATAAAATATTTTATTTTTGAGCACAAATAAAAACATCATCACACTAGAGGCTCTAGACTCGTAAGCGTTCAGCCCCCTGCTTAATAACCGCGAAGATAGCATACGCATCAACCTAAGCACATACACTTGCCTTTAACGTAATCGCGATAATGATGTTTGAACTTGGTATTTGATTCAATAAAATACTTGAGCTGTGGGCTTTAAGGGTTCCCGTTAGGGGACCAAGCGAGCTAGCCCCGTCCTAGTGCGAGGGAGCTTGCGACCGAGACACGTAGGGCGGGGTTTTGGATCGATATGATATCCCGTCCCGGCAGGGGCGGCAGATTTATGAAGAGAGGAGATTTGGTATTCCGTCATTATAGATATAACGAGTTATTTTGTAGGGTCAATTTATTGTTCCTGCCGCCCCTGCCGGGACGGGATTTTATGCTGACCTAAAACCCCGCCCAACGTGTCTCGGTCGCAAGCTCCCTCGCACTCGGACGGGGCTATCTCGCTTGGTCCCCTAACGGGAACCCTTACTGCATCCAAAATACCTAGGGCAAGTCCAAAGGACAAGCCCTAGGATCGAATGCCCCAAACGTATTAAGCCCGGAGAGCGGGATTTAGTTTTTTATAGATGCCTAATTCTAAATGCTATATGTTAGGTTGTTGGGGAACCCTTAAGGTGAGTCAGAGGTGGCTTGTTGACTTTTTAGCCCCATAATTCAACAGATCACCCCTTTCAATAAATTTCGGTGATATTATCCTAAAAAACGCAGTTGAAAACGATCTCTAAACACAATCTTTTGGCCCACAACCGCTTACAATGTAGGGCCCCTTCACCGTATGGGAATGTGACCCTCCATTGTAAGCGGTTATGAACCAAAATCTTGCACTTATAGATCATTTTCAACTGCGTTTTCTAGGATTATATTTGCTCGTCATGATTCGAAGCTTGAAAGTAGCTGTTTAATGCAACTGCAGCTAAAACACCAACTATAACTGGTATGTCATGGATGACTGTAGAGATGACTTTAGCTGCTTTACCACGGATGTAATCTCTCAATTGAAGTCTCCGTATTCTCTCTTCTGGAACAATCTTTTTTGCAATTTCATCAACGACATTTTCTGGGTAAGGTAAAGTTAGTCTGTATTCGAAATGCAGATATCCAAACCGCTTTCTAGGATCTGGTCTTGAAGTTGAAATGTCCACGAATCCAGATATAGAGTTAGAGTTAGGACAACCATCAATTTTTTTTATAAAAACAGCCGTCTCTTCCAGGTCATAATCCATCTTTGGACCAACGCTATTGGAACACTCTGTTCTAATACCCCAGCCGGGATTTGAGAGGAAGATGCATGTAAAAACGCCCTTTTGATTTAAAGGAACCTTTAGCACAAATTCGTGAATGCGTTGCACAACTTCTTCCATCGACCCCACTGCATGAGTAGCAATGTACTCTCTATAGCTCATTCCGTCGGGAATGGTCATTTTTGGAAAAAGTTCTCTCCATAAACTAGCTTCGCTTGACAATCTTCGCAACTCTCTACTCACTTGACCGCATCTCCATAGAGTTGGTATATCTAGAAAAGATAAAATTTGAAGATTAACTTCCCTAGGAAGAATTGCAAGTAGACCTAAGCTTTCAGTAGACATTAAGTAACTCCTTAAAATACGTCTTTATGGTAAGAGCATATTATACATTTTTGTTTGTTTTATTCTAAATAAAATTTAAGACGGCTTTATCTTCACACCCATTCCCGCTGAAGAATAAATATACAGAAAAGCTCCGATCTGTGTGTATCTGTGGTTAAAATATTGGCTGAACGGTTACCCCTTCGACAAAAAGGCGTTAAGTGGATATTATGTCGAGTGATGACGTCTATATAATGGGGACTTGACCGCATGAAAAGAGGGAAAACTGTTGCTGCATTGTGGTTTGTGCGTCCCTTGTTGTTGCTTTTCTTCTGTGTTCTCCCCTGTGGCTGCAAGGTTCATCAAACTTTAAATCTATGCAATCCAAATATTTGTGTTCCCGATGAATACCAATACCTCGAGGAAGAGGGTACAGCGAACATTGGAGAATGGTGGGAACAGTTTGGCAGCTCCGACCTAAATACTGTCGTCGATTGTGCCCTCAAAGGGAACTTGAACCTGAAACAATCTTGGTGGAGGTTGGCGCAAGCATGTGCGCAGACACGGATCCAAGCGGCAGCACGCTGGCCTGAGATCACGACCACTCCCTCTGTTTTTCACTTTCGAACCTCGGGGGGCGGGTTTATCGGTAGTGGGCTTGGGGGGATCGGGACTGGAACAGGAACGGGAACGGGGACAGGGACAACCACTTTGGGGCAGGATGACTCTTTCACTTTCTATTTGCTAGCCAACTCCCTCTCCTATGAGATTGATCTATGGCGTCGGATCGATTCGAAAGTCAAAGGTGCCTGTTTTGAGATGCAGGCTACACGTGAAGATCTTGAGTCGACAGCGCTCACACTTACTGGAACGGTTGTAGACGTATGGTTTACGATTCAGGAACAAAAAACTTTGCTCGAAGTGATCGACCACCAAATTGAAGTAAGCAAAACGCAGCTTGAGCTGATAGAGCTCCGCTTTGGCACAGGACAGTCTTCGGCTCTTGATGTGTATCAACAGCGATTACAGCTTGCGGCAACGATAGCGGAAAGGCCTCCCGTGCAATCCCGTTTGGATACGGCACAAAATCAGCTACGCGTCCTCCTTGGTGGGCCGCCGGATAAGACAGACTTTTCTGTGGAAGAAGGACTGGTGGAGCTGCCTCCTTTTCCAGATATCGGCAGGCCGATCGATCTTTTGGGAAGCCGCCCCGACCTTCGTTCCCAACATCGTCGCCTAATGGCTGCAGATTACGAAGTCGCCGCTGCTATTGCGGATCGCTTTCCCCGTTTAGATTTGTTTATCTCCTACGATTTTCAGGCAAGAAAGATCAAAGACATTTTTGATGATAAGATCTCTGATATCATCGGCACCCTGTTTATGCCTCTTTTTGATGGAGGCCGCCGCCGTGCCGAGGTGCAGCGGAGAAAAGCGATCGTTTGCGAGCTTTTGAGCGGTTATGGACAAACATTCCTCGATGCCCTCCTTGAGGTGGAAGATGCGCTGACCCAGGAAAAACATCAGCTCGATCTTCTCGAGCAGCTCAATAGCGAAGTTGAGATCTCCCGAGCAAACCTCGAAGAATCTCGATGGCATTATATCAATGGCTTAAATGACTACCTCTCAGTGATTACTGCTATACAGTCGTTACAGGAATTGGAACGCCGCATGGTTTCAGAAAAAAGACAGCTCCTGGTGTTTCGTTCTCAGCTGTACCGTGCATTGGGGGGACCCTACTTAACACACTATTGTCTATAACTTATGTGAACTATACTGCGAGTATATAAAAGAACAACGAGGAAACCGATGAAAGACAAATTGCCTAATTCACGTCAAACCTTTTGGATCATTGCCGTCCTATTGGTGACTGCGTTTATTGTTCTTCTTACGTTGGTCTTTTCTTCAAAAACAGGGAAGATCGAACCCGAACTAAAACCAAAGCTGGTTCGTACTATCTTGGCGAAACGAACTGACAAGAAAGTAGTCGTCAGCGCCTTTGGTACTGTACAAGCCAATCGGGAAGTAACTATTCGCTCAGAAGTCAGCGGTCGTGTTGTTTTTCAATCTAAAAATCTTGTCGTTGGAGGACTTGTTCAAAAAGACGACATCCTTCTCCGCCTTGATGCTCGAGACTACCTCAACGCCCTCGAACAGGAAAAAGCTGCTGTGGAACGAGCACGTTTTGAACTGGAGGTTGAAGAGGGACGGCAGGTTGTCGCAAAAAGAGAATGGGAGCAGCTAAAAACGTCGATCAAAGCCTCTGAAATTAGCGAAGATCTCGTCTTACGAAAACCACACATCCGCGAAAAGAAGGCAGCGCTCTCCGCTGCTGAAAGCAAACTCGAAAAAGCCAAGCTCGACTTGAGCCGCGTCGTCATACGGTCCCCAATGAATGGGATTGTGATCACGGAAGCTGTAGAAATTGGAGACTACATCACTCCTCAATCAGAGATTGCTAGGATCGTTGCGACCGATGAGTTCCGTGTGCAGGTTAGCGTGCCTGTCAGCAAGCTAAAATGGATCCAAATCCCGCAAGATAATCGCGAAGACGGAATCTCGGTACGGATCGTCCAAGACGTTGGAGGGATGCATATTGCTCGAGAAGGAAAAATCCTCCGTCTCCTTGGAAATCTCGATCCGAGTGGCAGAATGGCTCGACTTCTCGTCGCCATTGAAGATCCTTTAGGATTGAAAGACCCCAAGAGTCGAGATTTCCCCCTTCTTATTGGCTCCTACATTTATGTAGAGATTGATGGACCCATACTTAAAGATATCTTTGTCCTTCCACGGGAAACTCTTCGTGAAAATGAAAAAGTTTGGATTAAGAATGCTCAAGATCAATTGGAAATCCGAAAAGTTAACATCGTTCAGAAGCAGGAAGAATTTGTGTATATTGATGAAGGGCTTTCAGATGGTGAAGAGGTTGTCATCAGCAACCTTCCGCTGCCTATTCCTGGAATGGAATTACGCACTCTGATCGATACTAGGCCGCCGGAGGTTGAGGAATAATGGAGACCCCAATGGACGACACGCAACAATACCCCAAAGGTCCGATCTCCTGGATGACTCGAAATACCGTGACCGCCAACCTTCTGATGTTTATTTTCCTCGTTGGCGGGCTCATTATCGCTTCACAGATTAAGCAGGAGATCTTTCCCGAGTATGAACTTGACATCGTGCAGGTCTCAGTACTCTATCCCGGAGCTAGCCCTGAGGAAGTCGAGGAAGGGATTGTTCTTTCCATCGAGGATGAAGTTCGTTCTCTCGATGGAGTGAAAAAAGTGGCCAGCACATCCTTGGAAGGGAGAGGCGTCATCAATATCGAACTGTTGAGAGGTGTCGATAATGGAAATGTCCTGCAGGATGTAAAAAACTCTGTAGACCGCATTCAATCGTTTCCGGAAGAAGCGGAAAGACCTATCGTCAGCCTATTGGAGCCGCGAAGGCAGGTGATCTCCTTGCTGATCCATGGCGACCAGGACAAACGTACTCTATGGGAAGTTGGTGAACGTGTTCGCGATGAGCTGATCCACACCGCTGGCATCACTCTTGTCGACCTTGAAGCGGTCCCTCCCTTAGAGATCAGCATCGAAGTGCCGCAAAGGGAACTTCGTGCATACAACCTCAAGCTGGGACAAATTGCCGATATTATTCGAAGGACAGCTCTCGACCTACCTGGCGGAGGAGTGAAGTCGCCCGGAGGTGAGGTACTCCTACGCACACAAGAAAGACGGGACTATGCTAGCGAGTTTGAGAATATTCCCGTTGTTTCCAATCCCGACGGAACAAAAGTCACTTTAGCAGATATTGCCAAAGTGAGGGAAAGGTTTGAAGAAACGGACGAAGAAGCTTCTTTCAATGGCCAGCCTGCTGTTCGGATCGAAGTGTTCCGTGTAGGCGATCAGAACCCCCTAGATATCGCAGAAAAAGTACGTGACTATGTTAAAGAACGAGAAGCCACATTCCCCGAGACAGTTTCCATCACTCCCTGGAATGATCGTTCAGAAATCTATAGAGATAGGATTCATCTTCTGTTAAAGAATGCAAGTCTAGGTTTGTTGCTGGTGCTGATCTTTTTAGGCCTCTTCCTCGAGCCAAAGTTGGCCTTTTGGGTCACTTTAGGCATCCCCGTTTCCATCATTGGGTCCTTCCTCTTCATTCCCTGGACGGGTGCCTCGATCAATATGGTCTCCCTCTTCGCTTTTATTGTTACCTTAGGGATTATTGTCGACGACGCAATTCTCGTGGGGGAAAATGTCTACCACAAAAGGGAAAAAGGAGTCCCCTATTTACGAGCAGCCATCGAAGGGGCTCAAGAAATTAGTGGGCCGGTGTTCTTTGCTGTTTCCACAAATATCGTCGCCTTTCTTCCACTCTTTTTTGTCCCGGGACCGGCAGGGAAGCTCTTTTTGCAGATTCCCGCCATTGTCGTTTCCGTCTTTGTGGTCTCTCTGATTGAATCTCTCTTCGTTTTGCCGGCACACCTCTCCCACAAAACAAAAGAACGGGGAATTTGGAAATGGCTCAACATTCCCAATAAAATCTTCGAAGGGTTTTTAAAGCGTTTCATCAACGACACTTTTATTCCACAGCTTAGAGCTGCCATGGCGTGGCGCTACCTCACTTTAACCTCCGCATTTTGTGCCATGGCGATCGTTGGAGGCCTTTTCTTCGGAGGACATTTAAAGTTCAGCTACATCCCCCGCGTTGACTCCGACATCGTCAGCGCACAGATCGTTCTCCCCTTTGGGGTACCCGTTGAAACCGCCCGAGAAATAGAAAAACAACTCGTTGACGGAGCAAGAAGAGTTCTACAAAAGGGTGAAGGAGAAAAAATCAGTCAAGGGATCTATACACAAATTGGAACGCCCATCCCCGGCATGGGACCTGGTAATAATGAAAATCTCATCCTCACAGGGAGTCATCTTGTAGGAGCGCAGATTTTTCTCGTCTCCACAGACCTACGAAAAATTAGCGGAGTGGAATTCGCCAACAGATGGCGTGAAGAGGTTGGCGAAATCGTAGGTGCGGAATCGACGAACTTCACCGGCATCATTCAAGCTGCAGGAGGCCCCCCCATCGATATCCAACTCAGCCACCAAAATACTGAAGTTTTGGAGACTGCAGCAACAGAGCTGGCAAACGAGTTGCGCATCTACAAAGGGGTGAGCGACATCAACGACGGTGTTGCCCCTGGAAAACCGCAGATTAGCTTCCGTCTCAAACCAGAGGCAAGGGGCCTACAGATCACCTCAAGAGATCTAGCGGAACAAGTGCGTGGAGCGTTTTATGGCGCCGAAGCCCTGAGGCAGCAACGGGGAAGAAATGAGATGAAAGTGATGGTCCGTTTGCCTGAGGAGGAAAGGAAAACAGTTTATACCATTGAAGAGCTTGTCATCCGAACACCTCAAGGGGGAGAAATTCCTATCTCTGAAGCCGCTGAGGTCACCTACGATCGTGCCTACACCAGCATCAAACGTACTGATGGCCGCCGCATTCAGTCCATAACCGCAGATGTCGACGAACAGGTCGCCAATGCAAACCAGATCGTTGAAGAGGTGAAGGAAACAATATTGCCCCCGCTCCTTCAAAAGTACCCCGGCCTAAGCTTCAACCTGGAAGGAGAACAACGCGAACAACAAGAATCTCTAGAAGCGATGGCCAGAGGGTTTGCTTTTGCTCTTTTTGGCATCTATGCCCTATTGGCGATCCCTTTCAAGAGCTACATCCAACCACTGATCGTGATGCTTAGCATCCCCTTCGGAATCATTGGAGCGATATTAGGTCATATACTGCTAGGATATGAACTCAGCATCGTAAGCATGTTCGGAATCGTCGCCCTCGCAGGTGTCGTCGTCAACGACTCCCTCGTTCTTGTCGTAACGATCAATGAGCATTTGAGAGTGGAAAAGATGCCCGTGATGGAAGCCGTCATTGAATCGGCGCGACGGCGCTTCCGTCCCATCATGCTGACATCACTCACAACGTTTTTTGGGCTATCCCCTATGATTTTTGAAACTTCAATGCAAGCACGGTTCCTCATTCCCATGGCCGTTTCTCTTGGCTTCGGGATCCTCTTCTCCACCCTCATCATCATGCTCATCACCACTTCTGTGTACCTCATCCTCGAAGATGTGAAGAGCTATTTTATTAGGAGGAATCAGAGGGAAATATAAAACACAGAGAAACAGAGACGCAGAAACACAGATAGTTACAGAGAAATCCTAGGTGTCAGTCCTGACACCCGCTTTCTTGTTTGCTCAACAAAAAAAGGATCTAAATAATTTTTATTGACATATTTGTCTGAATTACTTTATATTGGTTTCTTAAAACTAATGGGTTAGATTAAATACAACCTATATTATAAAACAATAATTTTATTAAACCATTCAACGTATGAGGTATTATAATGGAATGTCAACCAAATGTAACAAGAGCTACCCATCCCGGAACCGATTACGAGCTATGGCCCGTAAAGGAGGAAAAAGGTGATGTGGCTCAACGCGCTTCTGAAGTGCGGCAAGAGAAATTGCCAACAGAACCTCTACCAGCAGAGGGACGCCCCCCAATCGGTGCCAATCATCGCGTTTCAAGAGAAGAACCTTTAGTCGAAAGGGGACAAGCTCTTTTTGGAGACGATTTTAGAAATTTTAATAGCACAGAGGCTGTAAAGGCGCTTATGAAGAAACCTCCCGGCACGTTTGTTGTTCGACCGAGTAGCGTGTTAGGTTACTATGCTCTCTCCGTCGTCAAGGCCGATGATACAATAGATCATAGCTTGCTGGAGGTAAATGAACGCGGAGAATTCGAAATGAAATTATATGAAGGATGTTGGCGCTACCCAACCTGGCAAAAGTTAAAGGAAGAATGCCTTCTACAAAGGGGTCTCGACTTTTTTGATAATAACGCAGCCTTTATAACGAAAATATTCGAACTTACAAAACAGATCGCGCAAAAACAAGCACAGCGGCGTGAATGGAGACATGACCGAGAGGGTAGGGAAGTCTTTGATGTTCAAATTCCAAAAGGTCAAAGCGCGTTATTACATAAATTAAGCGACTACATTGGACGTGCTTCAGCGGAAGAATTAGATTACAAAGATGATGGTGGATGGACTTTGCTTCTACGTATAGCAGATTTAATAAAAAATGAAGGACATTTTAACCTGCACCTCGAACAATATAAAACTATTATAAAGCAATTGATAGATAAAGGAGTTTCAGTAAATGCGGCTGACCCTGAATCAGGAAATACGGCACTACATTTTATAGCACAAATAAAACATGCAGACGTAAAGCCTTTTGCAGAACCTCTCATGAGGGCGGGCGCCAGTCCATTTCGAAAGAACTATGCAGACAAGACAGCAAATGAGATATGGCCAGCAATCGGATGTATTTTTGGTAAGCTTAATCGTTAGAAAAGACAAGAAAAATGATAATCCAAGAGTGTTTGGGTAATATTCGGTGTCAGGCCTGCAGGCCTGACACCCGCTCAAACTCTAGCGTTTTCTAGGTTGAATAGGAGTATGCTGATCGCAGCTGCGAAGAAGCACCATATCTAAATGGCACACCCGAAGTTGTCAAGAATTTACGATGCAGGGAGAGCTCTGCTATCGTTTGAACGCGAAGATCGCGAAGGAAGCGAAGAAAACGCGAAAATTATTCTATTGATATAGAACAAGAAGAGGCTTGTCAAAGATGGCATCAATCGTTTCGGTTAGACCAAACGCTACTAATTAAAAAAATCTTCGCGAGTCTTCGCGTTTATTTTTAAACAACTCTCTAAAATCTTCCGCTACTCGGCTTTGAGCATGACTTTCAGGCCGATCATAATCGCGGCACCGATAAAAAAGCCGTAATTCATGAGAAAGAACGCAATGACAACTCCTCCAAGAATAAGGCTTCTAGCTACTCCCTGCTCTTCCACAAACTCATTAAAAGATTTGATCAGCGAAACGACCTCTTTAGAGAAATAAAAACCTGCGACGAGACCAACGAGCATTCCACCCCATTGGGGTTGGAATAGCATCCAAACAATACCAAGAATTATCAACACATAAGCAATGGTGTCTGTTGTGTGTGTCTTGGTGTAGGAGATCATACTTTCGATGTTCTCGTTTTTCTTCAAAGCCTCAAAGGTCTCTGTGAACTTAGTTTTTGGTTCCTCTTTTTTTTCTTCTTTTTCTTCCGTTTCTTTATCTGAGTCCTCTAATTTTTCCACCATGTCAATTCCCCTTTTTTCGGTTAAAATTTAATCTTAGAAAACGCAGTTGAAAATGATCTATAAGTGCAAGATTTTGGTTCATAACTGCTTACAATGGAGGGTCACATTCCCATACGGTGAAGGGGCCCTCCATTGTAAGCGGTTATGGGCCAAGAGA
>JAAKFP010000120.1 GCA_011065005.1 Chlamydiota bacterium
GCGCTGATATTAATTGATAGAATCCCAGTCCACTTATAACCCTCTCTTCATTCTTTGAGTAGTTTTTCTAAAAGTTCAATCGACCGACTCGTACGCTCCCATCGTATATCTCCGGGAACACTATTCTGAACACGCCCGCCACTGTTGAGAGTAGTCATATCAACTTTCAAGTTGGTCAAGACTTCAAATTCTTTGGGATGTCTCGCCATCAATTCTAATGACAACAATCTAGAAAGCTGCTGAATATCAAAGGGGTGTTTTTGATTTCCCCTATTCCCTCTTTGATTTGACTTCAACTCCATTATTGTAGCTTTTATCTGATAATTAAATTGAGCTGTCTTTTCTTTTAAAGAGTTTGCGGAATTTCGCCATCCAGAAAAATAGTAAACTATAATCCCCGTAAGAACAGCCCATATAAGAGCTTTAAAATCTGGCATCAACAACTCTGTAACTTCATTCAACATAGTCCTCCTTTGTGATATTTATTTCTGTTTTTGTTTATTTTCCCATGGATCGCCCGGGAGATAGGGAATAAGTTGAGCCATTAAAATATCTCTGTCCTCAAAAGGATCTAAAATCGCCTGAATATTTGGAGAAACTAACGGCAAAATATCTTCTCTAAATCCAGCATCACCCATTTTTAGAATTAGATTTCTTTCGAACTCTGCCCGGGAGACTTTTTTCCCTTCTTTTTCCATATAAATACCAAATATTTTTGCGATGTCTTGTCCTTTTAAAAAAGAAATTTTGCGTAAAAAATAAGCTAAATCAAATAGATCTCTTCCTTTTTTTCTCTGATAAAGCGCCCTCATTTTTGTGCCTAAAAGTTCTTCTAGAAAAAACGATTTTATCATTGCAATTCCTGAGAACCACGGATTCTCAACAACCAACTTTTTTTCCTGAATGCCTAAAATTGAAAAATGCTCTCTGGTATTAATTTCGATCTTAATACTCATAGATGAAATGATTGGATTTACTGGACTATATCTGTATATTAACTTAACGCCCCGAGATAACTTCCTTTTAGGAATTCCAAGCCACGGGTCTAAATGTTTTCGAATTGCATCAATAATCGGTCCAATTGGTCCCGGTACTATTTGCACAAAATCAATATCTTCAGAGTGGCGAACAGCGGGATTTATAAAAAGCTTTTGCAACGCTGTACCGCCACGGAAAGTCAATGTTTCGGAAATGATTGGATCTGTATATAATTCTACAAGAATTCGAGACAATATAAGATCTTGTTCAACTTGTTCGTCCCCTACCCAAGGAGAAAATTTTCTCCAATTTAACACATTAGCCCGTGGTATCATAAATCAGCCTCTATATTTTCGTTTATCCAAACTCTCCATTTTACATTTTTCTCCACGCCTCGGGATTTAATGTCTGGCCTTAAGAGGATATAGAAAAAATCACTTTTCATCAACCAATCGCATAAATCTTTAGTTACATCTTTTTCAGAATATCTATCCATAAGATAGCCCAAACGTTGTACAACTGATAATTCAACCCCGGATTGTGCTGCTACAACTAGTTTCTTTGAATCAATTTTTTCCGATAGCTCAATCAACACTGTGGCAACGTTATTAAAGTGCCCGACCGATTTATAATAGCGAACAAGATCAAAAGCGGTTAATTCAGGCGTAGAAACTAACATGCTGCCCGTTTCAGTAGTCATTTTTTCAGTGCATATATTTTGCCAATCTTTCTTATACAAAAATCGAATACTATGTAATCCCGCCTTAAATGGCTTAAGAGAGCGGTTCGTAATTACTTGAAATTCTTGTGGATGGTGATGTGCTGCTCCATGAATAGCCGCAGCACTTAAAAGTCCCACATAATATGGTTGTTTCAAAAAGCGCATTAAACTATCAATAAACCATGAAGGCGGGGAAGACCCTATTTCACGATATTCGATAGGTACGATGGCAAAGAATTGATGGTGTAATCTAACAATCCTTTTTTTAGATATTAAACGGCTAATTGATAATTGCAGCGCTTTTTTACCTCCCCGGTATTTAGCCGTAACATCCTGAAAACTAAAGCAATAAGTCCCACTTTCATGTAGATTTTCAACAAACTTAAGCAAACTGGGCGATTTATTAGTATTCATAATCAATAGTTATCATATTTTGATATATTTCGCAAATGATTACTTGATATTTTCTTTAATCTGAAGGATAGGAGGTTCAATGGGGTCTGGGGTAGGCCGTTGAATTAAGCTGGTTTCGAAGTGAATAAATTCATGACAAATATTGTCCGTCATTGAGGGAATAGTTCTCATGCTCTTCGAGCTGTGTTAAAAGACAAAATATGGCATGAAAATAAAATCATCAAAAACAGCTTAATTCAACACCCTGCGCCTGACCCCTCGCACCCCTCGCATGCTATTTTATTTTATCGGCAGATGTGGTATAATGGTATGTAGATTCTGGGAAGACAAGTAATCGCCGTCATTCTCTTAAGAGATGAAGGAGGAAAGTCCGGACTTCGCAGGAGAGGATACCAGTGAAACACTGGGGGCCGTAAGGCTACGGAAAGTGCCACAGAAAATATATCGCCATAGGGATTTCCTGTGGACAGAGTGAAATACCTGCTTCAAGAGCAAGGCCCGACTTGGGGAAACTCAAGCGGTGGTAAACCCTATCCGAAGCAAGACCGATTTGAAGTGTTTACAGTTCTCCGCTCAGCTTCATGATGGTCGCTCGAGAATTCCAGTGATGGGATTCCTAGACGAATGATTACTCGCCAGCACATCACAGTGCTGGTTGACAGAATCCGGCTTATCGTCTTCCCAGATTTTTTTTTACTTTACACCTTCAGAAATTTCCTTGGCGCGGTTGTACGTCGCTAAAAGAGCATTGATGATGCCCGCCCGAACAGAGTGATCTTCAAGAGCATTCAAGCCGGCGATTGTGGTCCCTGATGGTGAGGCGATGTCCCATTTCAGATCCGCGGGATGTTTATCGGTTCCCTGAAGCATGGCGATGGTACTCGAGAAAAGTTCGATAGCAAGCTTTTTTGCCTCTTCTGGAGAGAGCCCCATAGCGATGCCTGCTTCAATAATCGATTCGATAATTACAAAAAGGAACGCTGGACCAGAACCTGTAATGGCTGTGAGTCCATCCATCTGGTTTTCAGGAATCCAGTGGAGATTGCCAAGACAGGAAAAGGCCTGATTCACTTTGTCTTTAAAATTTTGAGGAAGATGTTCTGTGTCAGCTATTCCTATGACACCCTGGCCTTGCATGACCGCAAGGTTTGGCATGATTCGAAGGACGGGGATCTTTCCAAAATGTTGCTGCAGGGTATCGGTTGTCACACCAACTAGAATGCTTACAAGGAGTTGTTCTTTCTTCATTTGTCGATAGATTTCTTTCGCTGCAGTTCCAAGATCTTTTGGTTTGACAGCGAGGATAACAATTTCTCCGAAGGCAACAGCTTCCGAAACGTCTTCACAACATGTTACACCCATTTCGTTTGCAATTTGTCTTGTCAGCGCTTTATGATGGTCATACAGTGCAAGTTCATGCTCTGTTGCAAGGCGGCTGGCGATGCCTCCACCCATTTTCCCACAACCGATAATACTAATTTTCATAAGAGGGTTCCTTTAAAATGCTGTGTTACCATAAATGTAAAGTTTATTTTTATACGATTCCTAAGATCTAACATGATAGTCACCTTTCACAATCCATTTGTATGAAGTAAGCTCTTCTAATCCCATGGGACCGCGAGCGTGCAGCTTCTGCGTGCTGATGGCAATCTCAGCTCCTAAACCAAACTGACCACCATCAGTGAAACGAGTGGAAGCGTTTACATAAACACTTGAGGAGTCGATTTCATCGACGAAATGATTTGCGTTGCCCTCATCTTGGGTAAGTATGCCGTCGCTATGCCCTGTACTATGCGTTTGAATGTGTTCTAAGGCTTCGTCAAGATCGTTCACGACGCGGATTCCTAATATTAAACTTAGCCATTCCCTATCCCAATCTTCGCTTTTCGCATGTTCACATTTTGCTTGAAGCTGGTCTCGCTGTGATTCGAAGATCTGCCAGGCAGCGGGGTCAAGTCGGAAGGAAACACCCTCTTTTCCCAGTTTGTTGATAACACTTGGGATAAAGTTGTTTGCAACGTTTTTATGGACGAGCAGGGTGTCTAAAGCATTGCAAACTGCAGGACGCTGTGTTTTGGCGTTATCAATCACTTCCAGAGCTTTCTCTTGATTTGCACTCTCATCAACAAAGAGATGGCAAATACCTATTCCTCCAATAATCACAGGGATCTTGCTATGCTCGAGGCAGAATTCATGCAACCCTGCACCCCCCCGAGGGATGATGAGGTCGACATATTTTTGCAGGCGAAGAAGGTCTATCACCCTGGAGCGGTCAGCACTATCGATGAATTGAATGGCATCAGGTGGCAGGCCTACCTGTTTGAGGGTATTTTGGATTACAGAGACTAGAGCTCGATTGCTGTTTAAAGTTTCCGAGCCTCCACGCAGGATCGCACAATTTCCCGTCTTTATGGTTAAAGCGGCAACGTCGATGGTAACATTTGGTCGTGATTCATAGATCACCCCTAAAACCCCAATGGGAGTTCGGCGTTTTGTGAGGGTTAATCCATTTGGTAGCGTTCGACTTTCGATCTCTTTTCCGATGGGATCGGGAAGGGCTATAACACTCTGTGTGACATCAATAACATTCTCTAACCGTCCACACAGTAATAAACGGTCGAGCATTGCTTCTTCTGTTCCAGCGGCTTTGGCTATCGCGAAATCGCGTTGGTTAGCTTCTAAAATGGTTTCTCTGGACTCAATAAGGTTTTTCAACAGTGTTTTTAGCGCTAAGTTCTTTTGTTCTGTGGTAGCGCGTGCCATGCAATGGTAAGCTTCCCTGGCCCTCTGGCCCATTTCTTTTAGGTTGTTATTTCCGGTCATCTTTGGAGCCTCCTTCCTGGATCAAAAGGGTCATGTTATCACGGTGGATCACTTCGGGTCCATAATTGTATCCTAATAAATTGTCAATTTCAGTGGAGTGTTTGCCGCATATCTTTTCGATTTCTCTTTGAGAATAATTCGCAATTCCCACTGCTATGGGTCTTCCTTCCGATGTGGTGATTTGCACAATCGCTCCTCGATCGAAACTTTTCGAGACACTGAGTATGCCGACAGGAAGGAGGCTGGCACCACCTTTTAGCAACTTCTGTTCTGCGCCAGCGTCAATAGTGATCTCTCCTTGTGGTTTTTCAGAAAGAAGCCACCGTTTGCGGCTCTCTTTAGGGGTGGTTTCTGCGAGGAATAGAGTGCCAATTTTCTTTCCCTTTACAAGATCGAGAATGATTCGAGGAACTGCTGAGGAGGCGATGACGGTCGGCGTGCCGCTGTGGGATGCTAAACGTGCCGCTTCCACTTTTGTTAGCATTCCTCCCGTACCCATTCCGTGTGTTTTCGTTGTTTTTCCTGCAAGTTCAACAATGGATTCATCGATATGTTCCACTATGGGAATGAGTTTGGCGTTGGGATCGATCTGAGGATCGGCAGTGAAAAGTCCTTCTTGATCTGTCAGCAAAATTAACAGATCCGCAGCAATTAAATTGGCTGCCAATGCTGAGAGGTTGTCGTTATCTCCAAGCTGTATCTCGCGGATAGCTACCGAATCATTTTCGTTGATAATAGGGACAACGCCATGCTCAAAAAGTGAAAGTAGGGTGTTGCGAACGTTCAAATACCCTTGCCTTTGAGAGAAGTCTCCTCGCGTTAATAGTAGTTGCCCCACAGGGATTCCAAAAATTCCGAACATTTCCGTCCAAATTTGCATCAACCGAACCTGTCCAACAGCAGACAGCATCTGTTTTCTGGGTAATGATTTTTCAAGCTTGGATTTTCTGAGAACTTCGAGTCCTGCGGTGACGGAGCCCGAGGTGACGAGAATGATCTGTTTACCACTTTCGTGAAGTAGAGCGATCTGACGTGCGATTTCCAGTATATGACGTTGGGAAAGGTTGGAGGTTCCCTGTGTCAACGTGCTGGTTCCCACTTTAATTACAATTTGTTGGGCTTCTTTCATTGCCGAACCTTCATTATGTGGAAGTGTTCAGCCTTCCTGCTTACTAACCGCGAAGATCGCGAAGGAGGCGAAGGAGACGCGAAGTTTTTTTTAATGAATAGCGGTTGGTCTGAACGCTTACATATACAAGTTAAATTCTTACAGATTTCTAGATACAAGAGAATATTCTTCGCTTCCTTCGCGATCTTCGCGGTTATTGATGTCGGGGTCTGAACGGTTACCTTTACATAAGGTTATTCTTGCTTGTTTCGGTATATATCAGATTTGCAAGAAATGATCAATTGTTGACAGCCTCTTCACCCGGGTGAAAGGTTTCAGACCCCATTGTTTTTTCTATCGTTTTTATTGCACAAATCTGGCCGGTATGTTACATAAATGTTAACATACTGGAGTGTTTATGGGTATTCTTGCATTGAGACAGAAATGTCGGGGAGAAGAGTTGGATTATGGTTTCCTCATGGACTATTTCAAAAAATATCGAGCTCCGCGATCTAAAATCATGCGTTTGATTCGCTCTGGTGAGTTGATCCGAGTGAAAAAAGGACTTTATGTATTTGGTGATCTTTATCGCAAGCAACCTGTACATCGAGGCCTGCTAGCAAACCTGATTTATGGACCTTCCTATGTTTCAAAAGAATATGCTCTTTCCTACTATGGGATGATTCCTGAGAGAGTTGAAGCTGTCACTAGTATGACCACAAAAAAGAACAAAACTTTCCACACTCCGTTTGGAACGTTCACCTATCAACATCTTCATGAGAGACGCTATGCTGTAGGAGTGAATTGGGTTGAACTGGAAGAGGGGCGCCACTTTTTTCTTGCATCCCCCGAAAAAGCGCTAGCAGACATCGTGGTTTCGTTTCGCGATATCCGCTCAAAAAAAGAGATGGCAACGCATTTAAGGGAGAACCTTAGAATTGATGAAAGTGCCTTGGGGGAGTTGGACCGAAGCAGGATGCATAAAATCGCGGCTGAATATCGAAATCCAGTCGTGACCTTACTTGAAAGGACACTAAACCCGGGATTGTGACCTCATGATGGATCAAGTCATATTGGATTATGTTACAGCGATACAAGTGTGTAACAGAAGACGATTACACCAACGCCCTCAAAGAAATCATACAAGAGGTTGCTCTGTTGGGACTGTGGCGAGCGAAGTTTTTTGAACATGCAGCTTTTTATGGAGGAACTGCATTAAGAATTTTATACAGACTCAATCGTTTCAGTGAAGATCTCGATTTTTCCCTACTCAAAAAAAACCGACAATTTTCATTTCTTCC
>JAAKFP010000121.1 GCA_011065005.1 Chlamydiota bacterium
CATTTGCGGATGGCACAGGCCCCAGAATATATTGAGGAGGAGACCTGGCAGCCTATTTACAATGAACTTGTAAAAATTCTACCTCCAGGCCTTAGAAAACGCCTACATGTAGAAATGCTAAAACCGTTTCTCGATAGAGACCCCGGTTTTGTTGCTCTAAACCAAATGTTAACTGAAGCGGCGAAAACCGTGGCATGGCTAGAGAAGGCAACGCAACCGATTGAACCGAACAGCCCCGCGGAAGCGTATGCTCTGCTAAATGCGGCTCTACCCTTTGTTGCTCTGAGGGGATGTATCTCCCAAGCGGAAACGATTCTTGGGGTTTCGGAAGCATGGTTGCATGCGATAGGGCCAAACTACCGAGACCATGACATCATTATGAGCTTTTTGACAAAAGTTAACGAATCACTGCGAGAGATAAACGAGTTGAGAAAAGAAGCGGAGAAAGGAAATAACAGTCCTGAGGTCAAAGCGCGATTTATTGAAATGGCCAACATCCTCGACGGACTTTACAAGCAGTTTCAGACTTCGGGTAAAGGAGATGAGCTAGAGATCCTCGGAACAACATTGCATTCCTTAGCGGTCGTTTCCGCAGCATGGGCGGTAACATCGGGATCTCCATCCCTGCTGATTGCGACCTCCATCGCAACCACGGGCTTGGAAACCGGGGAAAGTGAAACCGGAGTTTTTGGAGAGGGGTTCAGCGAAATTGTCGACACCGTCATCAATGGATTCCTCGCAACGGTCTCCTTCGGACCTCGCGCGGAATTGGATGAGATGAAAAACCTCTACAATGAGCTGGTCCGCTTTAGAGACCAAGGAGGCGAATAAAATGGCTAAAACAATTATCCTGGCGAAAAGACCGGATTTAGTACTTCAATTAGAAAAATATGATTTGATTCCTGAATGTAAACCGGGAGGTACCTATGTAGGGTGTGCAAAGAAATGGGCACAGGAGGGAAAAACCCCCTATGACACCCCCACATACCAAGCGCTGGCAGAACGGCTTCCCACGGGATGGGAAGAGCTGACACTTGAGGAGATGAACACTCTTCTAGAGCAACTAAACATTGCCACCGAAAGAAAAATGAAAGCGAACCTGGACACTCCGAATCGAGGGGGTGAGGTGATGCTGAAAAACCTCACAGAGATCGCTCTTCTAGGATTTGCAATAGCCGCATCAGTCATTGAAGAGTCGGGACTCGGAATCCTGCCGAACAAAGACGAAGCGGAAGTAAAACTCGCCAAGAAATTCTCTTTTGAGATCGTGTTGCACCTCCTCACGAAAACGAACGTTCTCACAAACATTTTCCGCACCATCGCGCAAACGACACCGACAACAGAAAAAAACCACAAACTCATTGGCGATGTACTAAAACTGCTCGCTATCCTGCTGGCAATAGTGACGGCGTCCAATGGAAATGAAGACAGATTGCATGCCCTGTTCACCATTTTTACGCCAACCATTCAGGAGGAAATAGAAAAAGCAGAACAATACGTAAGCGAAAGCTTGGTAGAAGGCACCCTCAAAGGAACAAAAGGAGAGGGAATAGCACTCTACCTGCAACAAGCTCGCATTGCTCTGGAGTTAAATGACTTTGATGGTTTCTACACTGCCTTTACGGGAGCCCTGGAATTGGTGGGAGCCTCTCCGGAACAGCTAAATGATAATATCAAAAAAGTCCATGAATTGGCAGAGACTCTGCAAAAAGCATTCACTAAAGGCATTGATGATGAAACCAACAAAATCACAGTAATGTCCAGAGTGATGTAAAAACATGGTGTTATTATACTATTATCACCACAGAGCTCACAGAGAGCACAGAGAATATATGAGAATGTTTCAATCTATTTTCTTTCTCAGTGACTTCACTGTTCTCTGTGGTGAATGACGCAACAATGGCATGAAAAAGATAATATTAATTACCCTTCTGGTTATAAACCAGAAGATCAACAAGGAGGAAAATTATGTCTGAAATAGGAGATACTCCAAGCCTGATAACACCGGGTATTAACTGGAGCGAAGTCGACCGGGGTGATATCGAACACACCGCCAAAGAGCTGAAAGCAGAGAACCCGGAATTGTCGGAAGACACAATCACAAGCTGGCTACTCTACATGAAAGAACATAACGTGAGCCTGACAGACGATCGCTATAATAAACTGCTCGCCGGAGACCCCATTCTCACACGGCAGGAGATCAATGAAATCGCTATGAATGATGTCAATAATGTAATAAAAAGCAACCCGTGGCTCGCTCCCAATGCGACCACAATGTTCACGATCGCTTTTCTGGAACTTGCCTATAAGCTTTCTGAGATCAAAATGGGTGAAGCCGAGGTCGCCGTTGCTGCCATGGGTTTGATGATGGAGATGTCACACAACATCGCAGCTCTCATCCAACAAATCGCCAAGAAAGAAGCGCGCATGCACTATGCGAGTGCAGTCGCTGCAGGAGCTAACGGAGTTTTCTCTTTGATTGGCGGACTCCGTGCTGGACGTTCAGGTGTAGACTCGGGCCATGCAATGGCTATCACGCAAAAATACCAAGCTGGTAGTAAATTCGTAGAGGCGGGAACGGAAGCTTGGAAAGGCATTCTCACAACCCAAAAAGGAAAGCTTGACTCGCGAAAGCAAATCGAAGAGGCACTCATGAGACTGTGTGAAAAACTGCTTGACCAAGCACTCGGCGCCTACAAAAGCAAAGATGACGAGGTTGCGCAGATCCTACAGAAACTGACACAGATCATCAGCGAAGCTTATAAAGCGCATAGCCTGCAAGCTCATTAATGGGGACTTCAAGAACTGGTGAAGAAAGATTGGATAAACATTTAAAAGGAGCCAATTCGGGCACGGGCACGGGCACGGTGCCAGCTCCTCAATGTGTATGTAAAGGATTGGATACATGCTGGATACATTTATACAGAAGTTGACGAAAGAACTTGAAATCGAAGGAGCATTGGCAACAGAGGTTCCAGGAGTGTACGCTCTTCCTGTGGATAAAGATCTGTCGATGACGATCTCGGAAATACCAAGAGGATTTTCTTTGAACTGCATATTGATAGATTGCCCCACAGAGCAAGAAGAGGCGTTTTACACTCAGACTTTGTTTGCCAATCTTTTTGGACAAGGAACGGAAGGATGTGTTCTGGGGTTAGATGCTGAAGGCAAAACGTTGACACTATCTCGCGAAGTCAACTATGATATTGAATATAAGGACTTTAGAGATATGGTCGAGGATTTTATGAATTCCATCGACTTTTGGCGCCAGGAAATACTGGCATATGGCATAAAACTTGAATAGAAGAAAAAAGAATATTATATTCATTATAACATATATAATGCTTGTACCACATGTAGAGCAGAGGAAAAGAAATCTCTCTGCCCTCTCTGTGGGAAACAAAAAAGGGGAAAATGGCTGCTAAATTTATTGCCGAAGAAGGCGAATTAAAAGGACTTACACTCTCTATGGAGGAGGGAGAACAGTGGGTAATCGGTCGCGATCCAGATGTTTGCCAACTTCTGATCGAAGACTCATCCACCTCTCGCAAACATCTGATCTGCCGCACCTCCCCGGAAGGGATCATCCTAGAAAACCTAAGTGACACGAATCCCGTTCTTGTCAACGACACCGAAGTTACAGAACCGCTACTCCTAAAGAATGGCGATGCCGTAAAAATTGGGAACGGAATGTTTCGCTTCTACACCGAAGAAGCCCCCCAAGAGGTTGAAGAGCTCGAAGCCGAAGAAGTTCCTGAAAGTGAAGAGGTTGAAGAAGAACCGGTTGTGGAAGCCGAAGAAGAAGCCGTTGAAGAGGAAGAACCCCATGTAGAAACTCCGGAAGAGGAATTAGAGATTTTTAGTGAAGAGGAACCGGAACACGAAACCATCTACGAGGAGGTTTCCGAAGAAGACAAAGGGATTCTTGCAGAGATCGATTTCGATTTAAAAGAGACCGGACGATGGCTCCTCAAGGTGATTGGCGGCCCCAACAATGGCGCCGAATTTACGATGCAAACCGGCAACAGCTATGTGATCGGCACCGACCCCACCTCCTGCGATGTGGTCTTCCACGACACCAGCGTCTCCAGGCAGCATGCACGTATCACCATCAGCGAAACCGACACCTTGACGATCGAAGATCTCAAAAGCCGCAACGGCACCCTCATCGATGGCGAAACTGTCGAAGGGAGAATCCCTCTCGAGTCGAACGCTCTGGTGACCATGGGAACGACATCTTTTCTGGTATTTGACCGTGAAGGGGACATGCAAACCATTATTTCGCCACTACTCCCCTCCATCGTAAAAGTATTACAAAGTGAAGAAGAGAAGAAAAGAGCGGAAGAGGCAGCAGAATTAGCCGCCGAAGAACTAGCCAAAATTTCGGAAGGCGCAGAGCTCGAGAAGCCGGAAGAAAAAGTCCAAAACGCCCTTGGAGCTTTCATACTCATCGGCATCATCACAGGACTTTTCGTCATCGTCGGCATAGGAACCACAACACTATTTCAAAGTGAACCGGTACAAATTAAGGAACAAGTAAACTATGCAGCCGGACTCGACCGCGCTCTCTCCCCATTCCCTACCGTCATACGCTCCTACAACAACAATACCGGCAGGCTTCTTCTCGTCGGCCACGTCCTTACCCTGTCAGACAAAAACCAGATCCTCTACAACCTGCAAGGTTTAGACTTCATAAGAAGAATTGACCATAGAGGCCTCATCATCGACGAGTTGGTTTGGAGAGAAACTAACCAAATCCTGGCTCGAGACCCTAAATGGAAAGGGATCAGCGTCCACTCCCCCACAGCGGGAACTTTCGTCCTCTCAGGCTACCTACAAAGCAGAAAGCAAGCAGAGGATCTATCAGACTATATCACAGCAAACTTCCCCTACCTAGACCTTCTCGATCGTCAAATTATCGTGGAAGAAGACGTGATCACATCTGTAGAAATTCAGCTGGATAATGTAAGAATACAAAACCTAAGCATTCAAATAAATAACGGAGAGCTGACCCTGTCAGGAGGACTGTCAAAAGAACAAATAGTCACCCTCGATCGCTTAGTTCGCCAGTTTCGTGAAATTCCAGGTATTAGAAATGTCAAAACATTTATCAACGAACTGGAAGCTGAACAAACCATGATTAACATCACCGACCGCTACACTGTCTCTGGATTCTCCCACCAAGACGGCGTCAACTTGAACGTCATCATTAACGGCAGAATTCTCACTCGCGGTGATGTGCTGGACGGAAGGACCATCACAAACATTCGTTCTACGGCGATCTTTCTGGAAAAGGATGGGGTCAAATACCGCATCGACTACAATCAATAAGTTGCGCCGCGAAGAAATTTAACCACAGATGGGCAGGAGTTCTCGCTGGAATTGCGATCAACCCGGCTTTTATACCCCGCACGGTATAGTTAAATCAAGTAATTTTCATTATCAAATAATGTATCAGGTAATCCACTGCGAATAATCTTCCCGTTTTTTAAGACGATAATGCGATCGAGTTCACTTAATGTTGAGTAGCGATGTGCTATGACTATAACTGTTCGTTCTTTCATCAATTCACTTAAACTTCGACGGATACACTTTTCAGTCTCAAAATCTAAAGCTGAAGTAGCTTCATCCAATATAAGAATAGGTGCACCTTTTAGAAAAGCTCTAGCTATCGAAATTCTTTGTCTCTGCCCAGCAGATAATTGCCACCCTCTTTCTCCAACTACAGTTTCATACCCACTCTCAAGCTGCAGAATAAAATCATGACAGTGTGCTCTTTTAGCTGATGTGATAATGTCAGCGTCGGTGGCATTTGGGTTTCCATAGGAAATATTTTCTTTGATAGTTCTATGCAAAAGAGTAAAATCCTGTGGAATAAATGAAATCAAACTCCTTAAAGATTTTAAACTCACCTTGGAGATGTCTTGACCATCCATTAAGATTGTTCCCTGCCGGACATCGTATAGTCGAAGCAAAAGACTCACTAATGTTGATTTCCCAGCGCCTGAGTGCCCTACTAACCCAACTTTCTCTTTACCCTTAATACTAAGATTCAAATTGGAGAAAACCTCCTTTTCAGGCTCGTAGGAGAATCCAACGTTGCAAAAAGAAATACTCCCTTTTGAAAGATGTAACTTTTTAGAATTGATCGCCTCTTTAGCTGATGTAGAAAGATTAAAAAGATTAAGTGTTGATTGGATCACACCAATTTCTCGAAACAGCAGATTCATCTGGTCTCCTAACCACCAGATCATTCCCAACATACTGAAGGTGAGCATAGGGACCAGCATAAAGTCTCCAATAGTCACAAAAGAATTTTTCCACCCAAAAAACAAAGAGGAAAGAATAGAGGAAAGAAAAATAACAGACTGTAATGAATGCCATTTCTTCATCTTCTCCATAGTATTTATGGCTTTTTTCGATTCATTTATCTCCTTGTTTTGAAAATTTCGAAGATAGTCCATTTCCAAATCTTCTCTAGAAAATATTTTTACAGTCAGCATATTAGCAATAGTATCTGATATTCTTCCATCAAGAGTAGAAACGGACTCAGAATGCTGAGCTTCTGCTTGTTGAAGCTGGTTTAAAAAGTAAAACAGGGTAAGAAAATAAGAAATGATCCAGAGCAGGGCAATTAGACTGTAAGCGACACTCACAATTCCAAACAGGAAGAGTCCAATAATACATGCACCTCCTACTGATGCAATATTAATAAAAATCAACTCTGCAACTTTTTCACAAGACTTTGGAACATTCGAAACATGACTAGCTAATTTTCCTGTCAGGTTCTCAGTGAAAAATTGATAGGAGTGATCCTTGATATAGTTAAAACAATACTTCCGAACATTAGCTCGAAATTGAGGAAATACAATTTTTTTTACTTGAGCGAGCAATCTACAGGCAATTTCCATGCATACCCAAGTGAGAATGAGATAAAATGCTGGAAGATACGCGCCTGTAAGGTCTCCCTGAGAATTTGCAGACAATGCATTGATGATATTTCTCGTAAAGTAAGGAAACATCACCTCTTTAAACGACCAAAACCCACAAAAAATGAGTAAAAATAAGAAAGAGATCCACTGCTTTTTTACGAAGTAAAATATAAACTTCAACGGTGAAGAATGAATAGCATTCATATGATGGGATCTTCTCTCTCGTACACTATATGATTTAAAGTAAAGGTCAGTTTCTTTTCACTCCAAATTAAAGCAATTCCCCCAAGAAAATGAGGTACATCAAGCTCTTTTGGAGCCACACCAAGTAGATATGATGTAAGTAAAAGAATGAGGTAATCATGAGTGATAAAAAAATGTAGTCCCGTATTTTTAGACAGTGATT
>JAAKFP010000122.1 GCA_011065005.1 Chlamydiota bacterium
TTCATAAATCTGCCGCCCCTGCCGGGACGAGATATCATATCGATCCAAAACCCCGCCCTACGTGTCTCGGTCGCAAGCTCCCTCGCACTAGGACGGGGCTAGCTCGCTTTGTCCCCTAACGGGAACCCTTAAAGCCCACAGCTCAAGTGTTTTCTTGAATCAAATACCAAGTTCAAACATCATTACCGCGATTACGTTAAAAGCAAGTGTATGTGCTTAGGTTGATGCGTATGCGACGATCGCGAAGAACACGCGAAGTTTTTTTTAAAATCTTCGCGTGTCCTTCGCGTTCTTCGCGGTTAACAGATAGGGGTGGACGATTACCTGTCCTGCTGTTTCCTTTTGCCGAAAAAAGGGAAACTCTCTATGTTTGTTTGTGCATGCGGCCATGGCGGAATTGGTAGACGCGCTAGATTCAGGTTCTAGTCGAGGAAACTCGGTGGATGTTCGAGTCATCTTGGTCGCAATTCTTTTACGGGATCTTCATGGATACAGAAACCAACAATCCAAAAACAGCGGCTCTCGTCGCCAATGGTACCATAAGCAATTTTGAAAAGATTGGTTCTCATGTTAGGTCGTTCCCCTATGTTGTTGCAGTAGATGGAGGCATATGCAATTGCCAACAAATGGATGTCACTCCTAATATCATCATTGGAGATTTGGATTCCGCGCCCCCAGAACTTCTTCAACAATACTCTGATGTTCCTCAGAAGCTGTTTCCTGCCAACAAAGACAAAACGGATCTCGAACTTGCGATAGAAGAGGCAGCCTCACAGGGTATGGAACGCATTGTCATCTTCGGCGCTCTGGAAAGGCGTATGGATCACAGCGTTTACAATCTACATTTGCTGCGAAGGCATCCAGGTTTGCTAAGTATTGAATCAGAATATGAGACCCTCTTCGTGATTGATCACACCATGGAGGTGCCCTGTCAACAAGGTCAGACCATTTCTCTCATTCCTTTGGGGGGTTCCGTCCAGGGAGTCACGACAAAGGGATTGAAATGGGAGTTGAACCATGCCACCTTTAATAGGGATTTTATGAGTATCTCTAATATTTGCTTGTCGAATTCATTTCTTGTAGAAGTGCAGAGTGGTGATATTCTTTGCTGCCTTTGCAAATAAAGGTGTTTTTGATACACTAAATTATCATAACAAATAAAAGTTGACCATGGGAACACTTCAGCGTACTAGAAACGATACTGATAACTATTTTTTTAACGCCGCAAATAATTGGGAAAAACGTGCTATCATCTCTAGCTATAATAAGCAGTTTTTTAAATCATGGTTGCAATCGACAGCAGCCCGACTCCCGTATCTGGTCGATGTAATCATTAACGTGGTCGCCATCCCTTTAATGCTCATCGGTGCCCTTTTTGGTGCAATCCCCGCCATTTTTACATGGGGAAAAGATAGATCATTTCTCGATTTTAGCCTTAACAAACTACTCGAAAAGACGACTCACCTCTTTATCAGCCTGTTTGGAGCAATCATATCCCCTTGGGCTGCCTATAAAATGTGAGATGTAAATATCACCTTAGGAACTGTGCAAAAATAAGTTTTGCATTATCTGTGCCCATCTGTGTGTATCTGTGGTTAAAAGATAGGGGTGAACGGTTATGGGTGAACGGTTACGATTGTAATCATTTCTCCATTCACATATCATAGTTAGTTGGAAATCAACACGATTTGGACAAAGGGAATGCCGCAACAACATCATATTAAGAACATTCGCAACTTTTCGATTATCGCTCATATCGACCACGGCAAGTCGACGATTGCCGATCGGTTCCTAGAACTTACCCATACGATTTCTTCGAGAGACATGCAGGAGCAAGTTTTAGATGATATGGACCTGGAAAGAGAACGGGGGATTACCATCAAGTCCCATCCCGTTACGATGTACTACAAAGCTAACGACGGAACCATCTATCAGATGAACTTAATCGACACCCCTGGTCACGTCGACTTTACCTACGAAGTTTCCCGCTCCCTAGCAGCCTGTGAGGGCGCCTTGCTTGTTGTCGATGCAGCACAAGGAGTTCAGGCCCAGAGTTTGGCAAATGTTCATCTTGCTGTCGACAGAAATGTCGAAATTGTTCCCGTAATCAATAAGATCGACTTACCGACAGCAAATGTGGAAGAGGTCAAACAGCAAATTGAAGACGTGATCGGCCTTGACGCTTCAGAGGCGATTCCCTGCTCCGGAAAAACTGGAGAGGGCATACAGGAGGTTCTTGAAAGAATCATCCGAGACATTCCTCCCCCAAAAGAACCTGAAGACGACCTTTTACGAGCGTTGGTATTTGATTCCCACTATGACACCTATCGCGGGGTCATGGTCTACATCAAAATGACCAGTGGAGAGATCAAGAAGGGGTCCAAAATCAAGATGATGGCCACCGATAAAGTCTATGAAGTGCTAGAGGTGGGAATTTTCACCCCAAAAGAAAAACCTGTTGAGCAGCTTCGTACCGGAGAGGTAGGATATTTCATTGGCAACATCAAAAATACCTCCGACGTAAAAATTGGAGACACGATCACCCTAAAAAAATACCCCGCAGCAAAACCCCTCCCAGGATTTCGCCTCATCAAGCCGGTTGTTTTTGCTGGTATCTATCCTGTAGATTCTTCAGACTTCCAGGATCTACGCGATGCTTTGGTAAAACTTCAACTCAATGATGCCTCTTTGCACATCGAACAGGAAAGTAGCATGGCATTGGGATTTGGCTTTCGGTGTGGGTTTTTGGGCCTCCTCCATCTGGAAATCATTTTCGAAAGAATCTACAGAGAGTTCGACCTAGATGTCATTTCCACCGCACCCAGTGTCGTATACCGATTTGTTCTCAACGATGGCACCCTCAAAGAGATCGACAACCCTGCACACTATCCCGACCCTACTTTCATTGACTCTGTGGAAGAGCCTTGGGTGAAATGCACCCTTATGGCCCCTTCAGAATATCTTGGTGCGATCATGAACCTAGGGATGGAGAAGCGTGGCAACTGTTTAAAAACAGAAAACATGAACGCCAAGCATTTGTTGCTCACCTATCGTTTTCCGTTGAATGAGATCATCACCGACTTTAGCGACAAACTCAAATCGGTTACAAAAGGATATGGTTCCTTTGACTACGAACATGATGGCTATGAAAAAGGCGATATCATCAAGCTAGAAATTCGAGTGAACGAAGAGCCTGTCGACGCGTTCTCATGTCTTGTACACCGCTCAAAAGCCGAAGGAAAAGGCCGCGCCATCTGTGAGAAGTTGAAAGAAGTGATCCCTATGCAGCTCTTTAAGATCCCTATCCAAGCGGCGATTGGGGGAAAAATCATTGCCAGAGAGACAATTCGAGCGATAACAAAAAATGTGACTGCTAAATGCTACGGTGGAGATATCACCCGTAAACGGAAACTTTGGGAGAAGCAGAAAAAGGGAAAAAAACGGATGAAAGAGATTGGTAAGGTCAACATTCCCCAAAATGCTTTTATGGCGGTGCTGAAGGCGGGAGAATGAATAAAGATAGACTGCTAAGATTCAACGGTTTAGAATATATTTTACAGGATAAACAAGATGATAAGGATGAATAATAGGATCAGAGATTGCGTAAAATCCCATTCAACCTGCATAATTTATTCGTTATCCTAAATTATTATTCATTATTTATAGGAGACAGCTATGCCTGGTGTAATTGTTGTTGGAGCACAGTGGGGTGATGAGGGTAAAGGAAAAATTATCGATATCCTTACCACTGAAGCCAAACATATTGTCCGAGCACAAGGCGGCAACAACGCCGGCCACACCATCATCATTGGCCAAGAAGAATATAAACTCCACCTTACACCCTCCGGAATTCTACATCCTCACACCCAATGTTATATTGGAGCAGGCACAGTCATCGATCCCGAAGTGCTTATTCTCGAAATGAATAAACTAGAGTCCCGAGGTATTGACCTTACGGGGCGCTTATGGATATCTCCTGCTGCACACATCATTTTCCCCTTTCACCGCAAGCTAGATCTCCTGCTAGAACAACGTAAAGGGCTGAGAGCCGTAGGAACTACCGGCCGGGGAATTGGTCCATGCTATGCCGACAAAGCCAACAGGTTGGGCATTAGAATGGCAGAAATGCTGAACCCGGAACTCTTTCCAAAGCTGTTAGAAACCGTTCTCAAGCTAAAAAATGAAGAGCTCACAAAACTTTACAATTCCGAACCCCTATCCTACGAGGAAATCTGTTCTGAATATACCCGCTATGCCCAATACCTAAACCCACACATCGCAAGTGTAGAAGAGATCATCGACAACGCCGTGGTTGCTGGAGAAAATGTTCTCTTTGAAGGAGCGCAAGGCACTTTCCTCGACACAACAACAGGAACATACCCCTATGTAACCTCCTCAAATACCGTTGCTGGCGGCATCTGCACCGGAGCGGGCATTGGCCCTAGCCGCATCACCCACACCCTAGGGGTCATCAAAGCGTACACTACGCGTGTTGGCTTAGGACCGCTACCCTCTGAAGTCGAAGAAGGAGAAGAATTCCTCGACCACCAAGCTGCTCGTGAATTTGGAACCACCACTCGCCGCAAAAGGCGCATAGGTTGGTTCGATGCTGTTTTAGCAAAGACCGCAGCGAAATTGAATGGCCTCGATTCTCTTGCTTTAACCAAGCTCGACATCTTAGATCAAGTCGAAACGATCAAGCTGTGTGTTGCCTACGATATTTGCGGGGAAAGAGTCTCGAGGCTCCCCTATCTCGCTGAAGATCTCCAAAAGACCAAACCTATCTATGAGGAGATGCCTGGTTGGAAAACAACTACCACGTCGATGTCGACCTTTGAAGAACTTCCCATCGAAGCACAAAACTATCTAAAGCGTATCGAAACCCTAACAGAAGTGCCTATCAGCATAATCTCCGTGGGCCCCGAACGAGATCAAACCATCGTGCTCAACAACCCTTTTGCCGTTGAGGAATTGGCACGATGAATACAGAACCGATAGCACTCGACGAAGCAGAACAAACGAATATGACATGGGAAGAGACCCCTCTCCTTTCTCCCAAAGAATTACAACAACTGAACCCAACACGCGTTCCAAAACATGTCGCCATCATTCCAGATGGAAATCGCCGCTGGGCGAAGAAACATCGCTTTGTCCCTAAGAAAGGGCATAGTATCGGTGCAGAGACTTTGATGAACGTCGTCAAAGCCGGCCATCAGATGGGGATTGAGGTATTGACCTTTTACGTTTTTTCGACCGAAAACTGGCAGCGTCCCAAGAGAGAGGTCAAAGCGCAAATATGGCTTTTGGAGAAATCTCTCATTCAGCAAAAACAAAGAATGATCGATAATGGCGTCCAATTTAAAACCATTGGAGAGCTGTCCAAATTTCCTCCCCGCATTGTCGAGCTCATCGAAGAGGTGAAAGACGCTACGAAACATTGCCACAAGATAACTGTTGTCTTTGCCTTAAACTATGGAGGTCGTGACGACATCGTCCGCGCCGTCCACAAGATGGTGGATGACTATGATCGGAAAAAGATCAACAAAGACGACTTTAACGAAGAATCAATCTCTCGATATTTGGACACCGCAATGTATAAGGATCCTGATTTATTGATCCGTACCAGCGGCGAATCTCGCATCAGCAACTTCCTATTGTGGCAGTTGTCCTATGCAGAGATTTACCTTTCTAAAGTACTCTGGCCCGAGTTTACACCTCAATATTTTTTGGAAGCAATTTGCGACTACCAAAAACGAGACCGAAGACTAGGAGGATCATGATTCATAAAAAAATAAGATCATTGAATCAGAGAATCATCATGAGCACAATAGCTACGGCTATTCTCTTCTTTGTCATTTCCTATTCATTTACTCCAAATTACGCCCTTTTAGTTCCGCTCACCGCCGCTATTGTCATCAGCTCTGCCTTAAAAGAGTTTTATGAAATTGCAAGAGTAAAAGACCTACAGCCTAGCTCCAAACTTGCCATAGGGCTCGCCATCATCTATGTCTTTGCCATCTTTCTAAGCACACAAACCGCCCTTCTGGACTCACTCCCTTTGATCACCCTCGGCATCACCCTCATCACCATCTTTTGCTCTTACCTCACCTTCGGGGAAAACCCTCTTGTCAACATAGCCGTAACACTATTTGGAATCCTCTACCTTGTTATCCCTTTGAGCTACACGATACAGATCAACTACCTCTTTCCTATCGATCACGCCCAAGACGGACGGTGGTGGCTGTTTTTTCTGATGGCGGTGACATATGCGACCGACAGCAGTGCCCTCTTTGTAGGAAAAACCTTCGGCAAGAAAAAACTTGCCCCCTACATCAGCCCGAACAAAACCTGGGCCGGTGCCGTTGGAGGATTTTTCGCCGCCATAGCTGTCAGCCTGGTATTTTACTGCTTTGCCAACATCGAAAACAATCCCATTCCTATCAAACTGAGTTTCTGGGATAGCATCTTCCTTGGTAGCGGCATCAGCATTCTCGCCCAATTCGGCGATCTAGCAGAATCTTTGTTAAAAAGAGATGTGGGTATCAAAGACAGTTCCACGATTCCAGGGCTCGGAGGAATTTTGGACATCATAGATTCCCTCATCTTTACCACACCATCACTTTATATTTATTTGAAGTCGAGCACAGGAGTTTAAATATGATTATCACTATCGATGGACCTGTAGGAACAGGAAAAAGCACGATTGCCGATCTCTTAGCAGAGAAATTAGGGTTCGTACATTTTGATACGGGAGCGATGTATCGCTGCGTTACCTATGGCATCATCAAACATAACATCGACCCAAGCGATGACGAACAACTTGGGCAATACCTCAAAACTTTCGATTTTGACATTCAAGTTTCAGATGGAAAAAAACGGTATTTCTTCGAAGGGGAAGATATCACAGAAACAATCCGAAGTGAAGAGGTCACCGCTCTAGTATCAGAAGTTTCGGCAATCCGTTCCGTCAGAGACGTCCTCGTCAAGTTCCAACGTAAACTTGGATCCGATGCCGATGCCGTCTTCGAAGGGCGCGACATGGGTACCGTTGTTTTTCCCCAAGCGGAGCTGAAGATTTTTTTAACCGCAGACCCAAAAGTGCGAGCTTCCCGACGACACAAGGAATTGCGAGAAAAATTTCCGGAAGAAACTCTTGATATTACCGTTGATGATGTTTTGGAAAACCTCAACAGAAGAGACTCCATAGATTCAACAAGAGAGATTTCCCCACTAAAACAGGCTGACGATGCCCATATCGTCGACAGCTCAAACCTCACCACCGAAGAAGTCCTCGATAGAATCCTCCAAATCAAATCGGAGTTCTCTAG
>JAAKFP010000123.1 GCA_011065005.1 Chlamydiota bacterium
AGGGATGCTGCGCAATAAGTTCTTCGGGCAAGTCATACTGATAAGCGGAAAGGGAAAACTGCATAGTTAGTGTTCACTTCTAACCACAGATGCACACAGATGACACAGATAAAATAGCTATGTCTCTTATCTGTGTCATCTGTGTCATCTGTGTGCATCTGTGGTTGACTGTCCTTAGTAAATGAGCTCTATGTGGCTTTCAGGGAAAGCTCTTGAGATGATCTGTGCGGCATGTTTACCCTCTCTTCCCATCTCTTCAGCTTCATACAGAGGAATTTGAGAGTATCCTTCTTGGGAGAAACCGCTCATCGAGGATCCCCATTGTGCTGCAAAGGGAGTAACAACCCCTTCATAAGTCCCTGTTTTACTTAAAACCATGTGTCGAGTTGCTCTGATGGCATGTTCTACGTCGCTTGAAGGTTTTGTAGATTCTAATCCATGATATCCGACATGGTTCGCATCAACGGCCCAAAATCTATTCTTTGGGCTCTGGCATAAATAGTATGCGTTCGTGCGTGCGGTTATAGCCAGAGCGGCAAGAGTTTCGTCTGGTAGAGAGAACTCATACTGCTGAGGTAATATCGAACTCAAATACTCTTCGATGGGGACTCTATTTACAATGCTGATGCTCCCGCCAATATCGTAGATGAAAATGGATCCTTTATACTCTACCCCATCAACAATAGTGTGAACAGAGCCGTCTTCCGGAATAATTTGGAACTGGAAAATTCCAGGAAACTCCTCTCCCCATTTCAATCCACTTGATAAGGTTTGAATTTGTTTCCTCTTACCCAAATACCTCTTACTAATGTGTTGTTTTGTATTGGGATCAAAAATTCGATATTTTCCCTTCACCTCAAGCATAGCACTTGGTTGATCATTGACAACCAAAACGTCGATCGTAGGGGGAGGTTTATGCCCAGTATTCAAGATCATGCTTTTAAGGTTTTCCCAAACACCTGCTTCAGCAGAGGAAGCCAGAGGGAGGAAGGCAAGGATTAACATCATTACTCTAGCAATCATCAGTCATTTCTCCTATAATTCTTGTTCAACTACTTCAAATTGTATACCGTTTTTCCCTTTTTTTGTGAAGGGTAAACTACACTTTACTTACACTTTCTGCTTTTGTTCCACATGCTGCCGGCCCAGCTGTGTGACAACACGCCCTTTTGGCGTTCTTTTGATGAAACCTTTCATGATGAGATAGGGTTCATATACCTCTGCTATTGTGTGACCTTCTTCCCCTACAGCAACAGAAATGGTGCTTAGCCCAACGGGTCCTCCCTCAAACTGTTGAAGCATCACTTCCAGAATTTTTTTGTCCATCTCATCTAAACCCACCTCATCGATATCCAACATTTCAAGGGCATGGATAACAACAGATCTGTCGATGCGGCTTCCTGCACGCATCTGAGCATAGTCGCGCACCCAGCATAAGAGATTATTCGCTATGCGAGGGGTTCCACGCGCACGCTTTGCAATTTCTCTGGCGCCCTCAACGTTAATATTGAGGTTTAGGATCCTACTGGTACGGAGCAGAATTGTTTCTAGAACCTGGGGCGCGTAGTAATTTAGGCGGCATGTAAAGGGAAAACGGGAGCGAAGTGGTGCCGTTAGCAGTCCTGCTCTTGTGGTAGCTCCAACCAGGGTGAAGTGATTGAGCTTCACCTGAACAGTTCTAGCGCTTGGACCGCTATCAATCATGAGGTCGAGGCGAAAATCCTCCATTGCTGGGTAAAGGTACTCTTCAACAACTCTGTTGAGGCGATGCAATTCATCGATAAAAAGGATATCTCCTTCTTTTAAATTTGTGAGCACCCCTGCGAGGTCGCCCGGTTTTTCCACCATGGGTCCCGATGTTACCACGATATTTGTGCCCATAACCTTGGCAAGGATATTTGCCAGGGTAGTTTTACCTAGGCCTGGAGGACCTGTGAACAGGCAATGGCTAAGAGGATCCCCCCTCTGTTTTGCAGCACCGATCAGCACCTCGAGACGCTCTCGGATTTGGTCCTGACCCGCAAATTCTTGCAAGGTTTGCGGTCTCAAGGGGATCTCAAAAGAGGGGTCCTCCTGAGTCAAAGAGGATTCTATAAATGATTTGGTCATAAGTAGTTGTTAATCATTTTTCAGGAGAAAGCTCCCAATGCATTTAGGAAAACGATTATCATTAAAATAGGAGCACTGTATTTAAAGCAAAACCAAAAATATCCTTTCATCCAAGGATTTTTCTGAAAAAAAACGGGGGCTCCTTGCTTTAAGTGGGTTATGGCATTATTCACTCCCCAGGACCATCCAACTAAAATTACGGCGAAGAAACCTCCTAACGGAATAAGGATGCTGCTTGCCACAAATGAGATGAATTCAAAGAAATTTAAACCGAAGAAAGTAGCATTTTTGAGCACGCTGTAGGAAAGAGCACTTGGAACTCCCAGAAGAAACACTCCAACTCCACAGAGGGCAACGGCGGGATGTCTTTTCCACCCTTTCTCATCCATGAGATATGCGATTGTGGGCTCCATTGCGGAGATCTGTGAGGTTATTGCCGCTAGGACTACTAGCAGGAAAAACATGACAGCAACAAAATGACCACCCGGAATTTGGCTAAAGATGAACGGGAGAGTATGAAAGATCAATCCTGACCCTGAATCAGGTTTCATCCCGCCAGCAAAAACGATAGAAAATACAACCACTGCTGCCAGTAGAGCAACAAGGGTATCCATTACAACAACAGGAAAACAACTCTTGATCAAGTTGTCATTCTTATCTAGGTAGCTGCCATAAGTTACCATAGTCCCCTGCCCTAAGCTAAGAGTGAAAAAGGATTGACCCAAAGCAATAACAATCGCTTTTGGAGTGAGTTCGCTCCAGTCTGGATTTAGGAGGTATCGGACTCCATCGATAGCATGAGGCAATGTTAATCCCTTGATGAGCAAAAATAGTAATACCAGCAAAAGACAAGGCATCATAATTTTATTTCCACGCTCAATCCCCCTTTGCACCCCTGCATAAAGCACAAAAAGACAGATGAGTAAAAAGAGGAAATGGAAACTCAAACCCCAAAGTGGATTCCCCATAAGGGAAGTGTAATGCTCGATGGCGTGATCTGTCCCTTCGAAATGGGAAATATTCCCTCTGATCGCCTCTATGAGATACCCCAAGATCCATCCGGCAACAGCACTATAGAATGAGCTGACGATAAACCCTGTCATGATCGTCATCTTTCCGATTGCAGACCAAATCTTAGAGCCTCCAATTTTTAGGAAAGCACCGCTTGGACTGGTTTGCGACGTGCGACCGATCAGCATCTCGGACATGAAAACAGGAAAACCTATAAACGTTAGACAAAGCAAATAAACAATTAAAAACGCTGCTCCGCCATTTTCTCCGACGATATAGGGTAATCTCCAAATGTTTGCCAACCCAACAGCTGAGCCCGCAACAGCGAAGATAAATCCTACTCTTGATCCCCATGTTGGTCTTACCATCTTCTAAACCATCCGCTTAAAACTTTTTTGCATGCAAGTATAGTTGAAATAGCCAATAAACCCAAAGCAAAAACTGGAGGCGGAGGGAGAAAGGTGGCGTCGAGAAATTGAAACACAGAGGAACAGAGACGCAGAGAAAAAAGAGAATAAAAAAAAATAATTTTAATTTTTCCCTGCGTCTTTTGCATCTTTGCGTTGAAAATCTCAGCTTAAGTTGACGGCATTGTCTGAACGGTTACGATGAAAAGTTGTGTTTTGCTCAAAAATGCTAGGATAATAATCCTTATAATCGCTAATATTCGCTTTTTAAAGATTTTTTTATATTTAACGAAGGAGAATAGTTTTATGGACCCAACAAGCAGCAATCCTATGGTTCCCAATCCTGCAGATTCTACTACCTATCCCATTCCTACAAGTTTAAAAGAAACACTTCCTTTTCCCACTACTCCTTGGAAGTTAAACCTTGACCTTTTCGAAAGAGTGAGGAAGGGGGGGTATACTGATATGAGTTATAAAACTTGCGAAGTTCTCCCATCAGATCCGGAGTATGCTTTTGTGTTTCGGTTTTTTGTTCACCAAAAGCCCCCAGCATTTGGAATTAGAAGAATCATCTGCATTCACAATCCTTCACATACTAAACAGTTTGAAGGAGAGATCAAGAATATTGAACAGGAGGCAGAAAAGTTTCCCCCACAGTGGAAAAACGATGGGGAGGTTCCCCAGAGAGAGGCCGTCATCAAAAGATGGGAAGTAATCACAAATCAATTTTCTCCTATTCAACTCAAAGGCTCTGAGAGAACGGACGCTTTGGTAAGAGCAAAAGTTCTTCCACTTTGGCATGGTAGTTCGGAGGCGAAGTGCAAGTCCATCTGTTCTTCTGGTTTTACCTTTTTTGGCAAACACCATCATTTCCATCCTGCTGCTAAAAAGGGCTCAGTAAGTAGCACAGATGTGGGTTACTTTGGGAGTGGCATCTATTTTACGACAAGTGCACAGTATTCTGCTATGTATAGTGAAGGACATATGCTTCTCGGATGGGTATCCTTAAGAGAACCCTATCCTGTTGTCAGTGATGTTCCCCATCCTAATAAGGGCACAGATATGAAGAAGTTAATGGGTAAGGCTGCCTATCAGGAGTATAATGCTCATTATATTCCTGTTGCTCCGATCGATCCCAACCCTTTGTCTATGGAGTACTTTCCCTGCATGAGAAATCAGAGGCCAAAATGGGATGAACTTGTTGTCTTCCAACGATCGCATACACTTCCTCGCTTTTGGATTGAGCTAGGGGTGGATCTGCCGCGGGCTCCTGACAAACTCTATTGTTTTCAAGAATGCTATTCGGCTTGTCGCGATGGAGTGCTCGATACTGTAAAACTCTGGCTACGACAAAATCCTGAACGGTTATTTGAGAGAGGGATCAATGGCGAAACCTATCTCCATGCGGCTGCTCAAGGAGGACGGATAGATGTAATTAGGTGGCTAGCATCTGAAGGTCCCGGTCTTCTCAGCATCAAAACCTATGGCGATGAGTCGCCCCTTGATGTAGCGGAAAAATCAGGAAGAAAAGATGTAGAAGCTCTTCTCCGAGAGCTTATGAAAGTGCCTCCGAAAAAGGAAGGAGGAGGAGGCGAACCTGCACCACCTCCAAAGCCTGTCCCCAATAATATTTACGAGGCGTGTGAGTTTGGTAATATTGGGTTTATTGAAAAGGCGATTCAAAATCTATCGTGGCATGAGTCGAAGAGTTCTCTGTTAACAAATCCCAATGCCGAGGGGATACCCCCACTCCTTCTGGCAGCGCTTGCAAACAGAGTAGATGTTGTCTTGTTCTTACTGAAACAGGGTGTGAGTGTCCATCAGAAAGCAGTAAAGCCTCACTCGCCAGAAGATCGAGATATTGAAGCGTATCAAGCCATTCACATTGCCGCTCAGAAAGGCTACAAAGACCTTGTTTCTCTTCTAGCAACACATCGTGCGGAGATCAATGGAAAAGCGAGGTATGGAAGGACCCCTCTTCATATGTCTGCCCACAATGGACGTCTCGAGGCTACGCAGCTCCTACTCCTTTTGGGAGCTGATTGTAATGCACAGACGACCCCTGATGATGACAGTGTGACTCCACTGCATGCTGCTGTTACAATGGAGTATCTTGATATTGCCAGAGTGCTATTGGATCAGCTCAAGATTGATCCCAATATAAAAGACTCAAATGGTCGTTCACCTCTCTATTATGCTGTGAGGGCGGCGTTGCCCACTTTTGTTCGGTTGATCTGTGAATCGCCAAAGTTTCAGCGACCTACCGATCCAGAAGATCCAAATCATTTAGATAAGCTTCTCGAAAGTAATAAAGGGAACAAGTCAAAGGCAACTCTTAGGGAGAAGGGAGACCAGATCGAGCAAATCTTAAAGTTAGCAAAGGGGGAATAAAATGACTTCACCAATAGAAACTATAAGAGGTCTTATTCAAGATTATATTGACCACGGCGATATACCTGAAAAAGAGGAATCTCTGGCTCAGGAAACTTTTCAGAGAATTTTGGCACAGCTTTCGTCTCTCTCCTTACAGCAAAGGTGGAGTGTTATCCGAAAGGTGAAAGCGAGCCAGCATACAGAGAAAAAAACGGCTCTGAAAAAATCGATTTCAGGAACAACAAGCAAATGGAAAGACGTTCTATTGGGGGTGGATCACTTCTTACAACTAAATGTTCACCATCACCCTCTCACGTATTCAAATTCATTAGATCATCCCATTTCATTTGATGGTCGTTTTAGTCTGTTTGCAGGGAGTGAAGTCGCAGGAATTGTAGGAAGCACTTTTGCAACCAACAAACCAGAGCGGTTGGACGACAAAGGACATCAGATTCTTGATGCCATATATGCATCTTCCTGTTCGTCGGGTTATGCTCTTGCGTTGGGGGACGGAGCCGGTGGCCATTTTGGTGAGCCGACTCAAGATCACAAGATAGCGCGTGCATCGCATTTTGGAACGAAATCGTGTGTACGGTTTCTGAGTGCTTATGACAAACCGAAGCAACTAAGAGAAGATCTTCTCGATCTTATCGAGCTGGTAGGAGAGGAGATCAATGATAAGGCATTGTGTGAAGGTACAACTCTGGTAGCGTGTCGCGCCTTCCCTCAAGGGAAAAATTATTGGATTACCGGAGTGAATATTGGTGATTCTATGTTAGTGGGTTGGGATCCCATCTCGAAGACCGTTTATCATCTGTTACCTTCAAGGGCTACCGAAGCTGGCACAGCTATAATTCCAACAGCGTATCGTCCTTTTGAAGTTCATACCATCAATGACATCGTTCCTGCTGGAACAATTCTTTTTCTTATGTCGGATGGGGTACATGATGAGTTACCTTATGAGGAGAAGGAAGAAACTTACCCGAATAAATTGACCTATCGGACACGCTCCCTCAGAACACTCGAAACCATTCTTGGGGATATTCCTCCTGACGCTCCTGTGGATATTTTCCTTCGAAAGATCATTGATGCTACTCTGGATTCTATAGAACAGAAAAGAAAGAAAGCGGTGGAAGCAGGGGAACGCACTCAGATCGGGGATGATGTTTCCATCGTGGGATGTCGTTTACCCTATGTTGAAGGGAGTGAAAAATGTACGATCAATTGAAATTTTTAACCTAGAAAACGCAGTTCAAAATGATCTATAAGTGCAAGATTTTGGTTCTTAACCTCTTACAATAGAGGGTCACATTCCCAGTTTGAGGGTGATCCTTGGAGGTTCTTTTAAAATATTGGAGAGAATATGCTACCAGTTGATTCCAGTCAAAGTCATGACCCACATGTAAGTCTAC
>JAAKFP010000124.1 GCA_011065005.1 Chlamydiota bacterium
CATCATCTTCATCTGCTTTGTTGCAAATTCTTGAAAACTAATAAGTTGTCTGCGAATTTGCGCCTCGCATCTGAAGCGCTGAGTCACCAGAAACGCACAACTTATTTTTGCACGAGCCCTTAAATACACCACCATAAGCAAAAAGTACACCAAGATCCTATCTTCAATCGAGAAATATTTTGAAAATATTGGGAATTGTGAGATATTCAAAGAATATATAGCAATTCGAGACAAAAACAGGGTGAAGCCATGAAAAGATGTATATTTCTACTTTTGTTGTTGGGCACAGTATCTAATGCCGAAGCAATTCAACAGGATGCACCTTATATAAATTGGGAAAAGCATCATCAACAACAATTGAGTTCTGATGTTCAGAAGGTCAATGAAAAACTTCAAGATCTAGAGCGTCGATTTGGGAAAAAACCAAATATCATCTACATTCTTGCTGATGACATCGGCTGGGGAGAGTTGGGATGCTATCTTGGCGGGAAAGTGCGTGGGACACCAACTCCTACTCTTGATAGTTTAGCTTCTGAAGGCACCAAGTTTTTATCCGCATATTCAGAACCATCGTGTACCCCCTCACGGATTGCTATTATGACGGGTCGCCATCCCTTTAGGACAGGTCAGGATGGAGTGTACTGGCCCGGTTCTGACGAAGGTCTTCCCATAGAAGAAATTACCATTGCCCAGATGCTGTCTGATGCCGGATATCACACAGCGATGTGGGGGAAATGGCATTTGGGAGAATTGGAAAAGTTTGCTCCCGAAAAGCGTGGTTTCGATTATGCACTCTATACCCTTTACAATGGAGCTCCTTTTTCTTGGGCTGATGTTGAACAACACTATCAGAAAGAAACAATCCCTGGCGCCGCCTATTTTTTTGATTTCCCTGGAGAGAAGAAATATGAACAGATGTATGGAATTACGTTAGAGGGCATTTTCGAAGGGAAAAAAGGTCAACAGAGGAAAGAAGTCGGCAAAATTAGCGGTATTGGTATGCAAGAGTTGGAGGAAAAGTCCGCCCAGGGGATCATGAAGTTTATTAAGGAAAACTCCAAATCCGACCGTCCATTTTTTATATATTGGGCAACAGAAACGCAGCAATTAGCAAGCTCACCTATCGAGTACCGCTTTGACGAACATGTTGATTCTCGCAACAACCAAGCAGCGCAAGTCGTGCAACATAACAAAAATCTCCAAAAAGTCCTTGATACAATAAAAAGTGAGGGAATCGATGAAAACACCCTGATTGTTTGGATTAGCGACAATGGGCCGATGTATGCCTTTTGGCCGAATTCCGGTTACTCATGGCTAAGAGGTGGTAAAGGAGAGGTGTATGAAGGGGGTGTGCGAGTGCCGGCTATAGCGTGGTGGCCTGGCATGATTGAAAGGGGACAGGACCCTATTGATATCATTCAAATGACCGATCTTTTTACAACAGCAGCACGACTTGGGGGTGTGCTTGACAAAGTGCCAAATGACAGAGTTATTGATGGAATAGACCAAACGGCATTCTTACTGCTTGGAGAGGGGCATTCTCATCGAAACTATATTTTTCATTACAATGGAAACCACCTCGGTGCTTTACGCCTCAATGATATTAAACTACATATCAAAGGGACCGGTGGAAGCATCCCGGAGATCGAAACGTATAACATCATGAGAGACCCTGGAGAAAAATTTGGAAAGCTCTATCCATATCTTTGGATGGTCCAGCCGGCTCAAGATGTTGTAAAAGGTCACTTCCAGATGATTAAGAAGTTTCCTAACAGAAAGAAGGAAGTAGAATCGGAATCAACGTTTGGGCCGCATGATTAAGGAGTCGGCTCCACGCCGTTATTGTGGTATTGGTTCAAAATTAGCTGTTTCCAATATCCCCGCATTTCAAGAGAAAGATAATGATCCAGTCGATAAAATTTGATTGGCCATCTGTGAAAGTATTCGGTGTCAATAAATGCAATCTTTCCATCGCTAGAAAAGGGAATATTAAAGGCAACAATGGAATCACATAAACCTAACTCATTAACGATGATGTATAGGGCGTCTAACTTTTCGGTTGTGATCGCAGTGCTTTTCCACATATCATAATTCTTTTCTTTATTCAGGATCTCCATATCTTCAACGACAAGAACAAAATTTCTTCGGCAATATTTTTTCTTATCTGGGGGAGATGGCTCTGCTGGAAGGGGATAGATCCATTTCTTAGGTACTTTAAATAGGGAGTTGTAACCGTATCTGTCAAGGGCTTCTTGCATCAATTGTGCTCCAAATATACGACAAACAGATCTTATTTCTTTCTTGTTAGCATATTCTTGAGCGTCAGTGTAAAGTTTGAGAAGGTATCCTTCCAACCTTGGATGAGAGACAACGTAAGGATGGCGATATTTTCCTTCTCTGATAATTTTAAACTTTGCTTTTTTTAAGGATTTCTTACTTTGTATGACGCGCTTTTTATTGGAAAAGATGTCGTCGAGCATTTCTTTTATCGGATGGTCTTCCGGCAGAAAATAAGGGGATAGATCATCCCATATTTCTGGGTCAACGTATGGGTTTTCTTGATAGGCAGAGACATCAAGAATAGAAGCTTGATTCTCATGCTCCGCAAAAATGGGAATTGGTTGAATTAAAAGGGTGAAAGATAGAGAAGCCTGAACTAAATACCGTCCCAAAGAAAGAAATCTGGATGACATTTTACACCACTTTTTTTGTGAGCCTCTTGCTTTTGCAAGAGGCTCGAAACGTTATTTATACCAAATTTAGTTTAGAAATAAACGTTGGCATTAAAGGTGATTCCGTGGAGGAGGATGTTCCCGGAATTTGCCGAGGTCGACCCAACATGATCTTCACTACTATATCGGCGAATTTGTGGAGTGTGCAGCCAGTGTGTCATCTCGTACCCTAGATTTATTACATAACAGATATCACACCACTCTGTTTCCCAGTTGATGCCAGCACCAATCTGGTAACCTGGTAGAGCGGTGTATTCTCTTTCTTTGATATCAAGGATGAGTGTTTTTTCTTGGCTTGATTCAAAGCCTGTTTGCTTGTTTTGACTGCTATTTCTCCCTGCAAGGATAGAACCAGAAACATTTCCATAGAGACTAAAACAGCCACATAGGCGAACGTTGTTTTCCAGTCCGGCATGAAGACCTGCACCTTCCCAGTCTGAATTGTATTTGACAATGCGTGGTTCGTCCGCTGAGATTAGAGAGGGTGACTCGCCATCATTTTCGCCACCGATATACTTTGCTTTAAGATTTTGTTTCATCCAAAGTGCACGTATACCCAGGTAGGGGCGTGATATCAGTGTTTTGCTGATACAATAGGGTTTGCTGATAAGAAGGTCGACAACATCATAATCCAAGCTATTTTTTGCTGAAGCTTTTTCAGCGTTTTGGGCAAACAGCTTTGCATTTTGTGAAAGCAGTGTTGCTTCGAGAAGTTGACGACTTCCTTCAAGATCATTCGCTTTTGTGGATCCATGAGCCTTACTATGAAAACAGGTGAAAAGAGCCCTCATATCCCAGCCATCACATCCAAATCTCCAGCCAGCGACGACACGGAAACCAGTCTCCCAGTCAAAATCCATGAAGTGCATTTTTCCGGGACCTAGTGCGCCACCTTTACTAAGGACTGAGAAAGGATCGTCGAATTCATCGTCTCGACCATCCACGGCATAATCGAGGTTTGCCTGACGGACATTCCAATATAGAAAATCGGCACCGAGAAAAAAACCACAATCATTGCAGCAGGGTTGTGCAGGAGCTAAATGACATCCTTGCTCACAGCAGTCCCATCTAGTTTCAGCATTAACGATTCCCAATGTTGTGGAACATATCGCTAACAGCCCAATAAGGATTTTTCCGAAAATTTTGTGCATGTTCATGTTTACTCCATTTTTTTGTTTCGTGTGTTTAAAAAAAAATGTTCTTTAATCTACATTGTTTTTCTAAAATCAAAATTTCATATCACATTAGGTTATATTTTTGGAAGAGATAAATTCTCTTTTTGATTCGAATAAATGAGCTCAAGTAAGCGTTTAGACCTCTGTTTAATAACCGCGAAGATCGCGAAGGAAGCGAAGAAAACGCGAAGTTTTTTTTATTAATTAGTAATGCTTGGTCTGAACGCTTACTGACATCCTCATGTAGTTCCTGAATTGGTTTTTGATCATTTTTCGAAATCGACATGCATATCAGGTTATTTGATAGGAAATATTCAAGTCAAATATTTATAGGGTTTCATCTTGAAAAAAATCTTCGCGTGCCCTTCGTTTTCTTCGCGTTCTTCGCGGTTAACAGATAGAGGTGAACGGTTACGAGCTCAAAAATATAGAATATGCTATACGAAGTTCACAGATGTCATGGTCTTCTTCACTTAGAGATCGTATAAAAATAAACTTTACATTTATGGTGACACAGCGCTTCATCTGATACGTTGCAAACCCTTGAAAACTAAGAAGTTGGCTGCGGATTTGCGCCTTGCAGCTGAAGCGCTGTGATATTAGAAATGTATAACTTATTTTTGCACAGTTCCTAATCACTATTCTTTGGAAAAATGTTATGGTAAAAAAATGAATCGATGGAAGAACATGAAGCCAATATAAGAAATGGTGTTCAGTCGATTTTATGATGGAAAAGTTAGAAATTACCAAATGGATTTATCTAGTTGCTATTCTTTTGATTGCATTTGTGGGTGGCTATGGACCACTATTCAAGCATACTCTTGCCCCGCGACAAACTAGTTTCCCTCGTGGCGAAGCGTTTTCAGCTGGAGTTTTTTTGGCTCTATCGCTGACGATGCTGCTCCCTTCCTCTTTTCATCTATTTCAAGAGGCGTATCCTGGTTTGGAATATCCCATTGCTTCCGTCATTGCTATCTTGGCGTTTCTAGTCCTTTTAACAATAGAGCATCTTATGTACCACACGATCCCCGAAGAGGAACGGCAAGAGGAAGGTGTGCCTCTACCCGCGGTCATTCCATTGATAATGACCGCTATGATTGCCTTTCCATCTTTTTTGCTAGGAGCTGCCCTCGGGATGAGTGAAGTGGCTACAGCGACTCTGATTTTTATCGCTATCATTTTGCACAAAGGAACAGCAGCATTTGCGTTGGCGCTTTCCATGGTGCGGAGTACGCTCAGCCGACCTCAGACGTTGATTCTTTTCACCCTGTTTACGATTACTACCCCTTTAGGGATTCTCTTTGGTGAGGCATTTCATGAATATATCGCTAGCTGGGCGATGTTGATTAAACCGGTAGTGTTGTCACTTGGGGCGGGAACGTTTCTCTATATGGGAACATTACAGGGGATGAAACACTCTTCCCTCATAAAACATTGTTCTACGCGAAGTGGTTTTCTGGCTATGCTGGCGGGGTTGTTTATAACGGCATTCGTGCGGTTTATTGTCGGAGAAGCACATAGGCTGTAAACCAAGGCTGACATACAAGGGCTTAGGTCTTACACCCTCCAAAGTTAAAGGTTGATTTTATTATACTTTTGTATTATTATTCTATTGTTATTCACGACAACGATAGGTTTTAATATGAGACAATTAATATATAACAATTTTTTAAATAAACCATCTCGTTTTCTTTCATCGTTTATGTTTTTATTAAGCACGCTGTTACTCTTTGTAAACAGCACAGTCTCTGCCTGGTGGGATGAAGGACATTTAGCTGTAGCGCAGATCGCTTATGAAGAACTACAGCCAGAGGTGATCCATAAAGTTGAGCCCTATCTCGATGCTGTGTCAGGTTCCTTTCCAAATCATTCAGACTTTGTCATGGCTTCCGTTTGGGCTGATGATATTGTTCACGATGGCATTAATTCTTTTCTTCTATGGCATGGGTCGGCACGTCCCTACGATCCTGAAGGCATACTGTCCCTTCAAGAAAAAGAAATAATTCTTGCGAAGTTTGAGGGGAATGACATCGTTTGGGCAATAGATGAGTGCAAGAAGACGCTTAAGAACCCTAACGCTACTCCCTGGGCAAAAGGATTTATGCTACGTATGTTGATTCATATCGTCGGTGATATTCACCAACCCATCCACTGCACTACCTATTACAGTCACAATTTTCCAAAGGGTGATCGAGCGGGAACTCGTTATCGCATCAAACATGAGAAGTATGAATCGATTCATCAGCTTTTCGATGGTGCATTTGGTTTGGGGGATCATAGACCTGAGCGTCCTATGACGGAGGGGGACAAGCGACATTTAAGCGACCTAGTCTTCTACCTTAAAACTGAATTTCCCAGGGATTCGTTACCCCAACTTGTTGAAAAAAAAATTGATAGTTGGAGACAAGAAAGTTATGATATCGGAGTGAATTTCGGTTACGGAAACATAGCTCTGAATGAGTCGCCCTCTGAGCAAGTAATGATGGAAGGAAAAATCGTTACAGGAAAACAGCTTGCTTTGGCAGGTTATCGACTGGCGGATCTCCTGAACGACATTTTGGGTGGGAATTAACACGATCTTGTTGAGAACTTTACGTTTTCTTAACGTAATTATTTTAGAATTTATGTATGTTTATTAATAGGAAATCAATTAAATAGGACAATAATAATGGTTGCAAGAAGTGAGAATGTAGATTCAGTTTATAATTTTTTTTGTACGGAGTGTGACGATCCTGAAGAAGGGCTGAATTTGAAGCTATTAGAAAAAAAAGTAAAAAAGATCTCTCGGGATGTATTATGGAGTAATGTGGATAAAAGCGATTCCAGCAAAATCATCGAGATAAAAAGAAAGATCAAGCAGCTAAAACGGGAAAAGACAACAACCTTTAAAGGGATCGATATAAAAAAGATTCGCATCGTAGCTCCGGACTCCGCAGGGATGAAGGTGTTCTATGCGCTGACCCTCATCCCAAGAATTATTTTTGTATTCGCTAGATCAATTGCCCATGTAATCATGTTTGGGATTTCCAGCATTTGGTATAAAAATGAGCGTCAAAATTCTAGGAAAATTGAAAAAAAGTTTACACCTATTCTCTTTATTCATGGTATGAGTGCAAACCAGAGGCAGTTTGATATCACTCGATTGTTCTTGGAAAAACATAACGATGTTGGCCATGTGTTTACCTTAAACTTGAATAAATCCCCTTTTAACAATGATGAAGACGCATCCTTAGAAATCTATGCGCAGAAAGTGGATGACTACATTCTAAGCATTAAACAGCGTTATGCTAAAGAGGGATATGATTTGAAAGATGTCATCATTGTCGGCCATTCCATGGGAGGTTTGGTTGCAGGTCAATACGCAGAAAACCAAGGAAAGCAAGGCCATTTGGCTACCG
>JAAKFP010000125.1 GCA_011065005.1 Chlamydiota bacterium
AACATTGAATCATTGGCTTGCCGATGAAGCCGCTGTCGATATTTGGGAGATCGAAGACCTGCGCGGGGAAAAGTCCAACGTTTTTTGCAAACTCCAAAAAGCAGGTGAGTGGGGTTACGACACCTTTGAGACAAAGGACAAGCTCTTTGATCAGCTGAGAGAGGATTATGGAGTGTTTTGGAAACTCGAAGATCCGGAAAGCTACCAAACCACCTATATCTGCTATAACACAGGACTGCTTGGCAGTAGCTATGATCATGTAGCCCATGAAAACCTGATTTACGTGGCAGATAGTCTGGAATTCGGGGCTCCTAATCAAGCCACTCCTTCGACGTCAGATCAGGCTTCCTGGGGGAAGAGAATTGTGGCTTGTGTTCTTGGAGGTTTGCTCATATCTGCCGGAAGATCGTGGGGGTCCAGCCAAAACAGCGTCTCTGGTGCCATCGCAACGCTGAAAGGAACGCTGGGTCCAGCGGCATTTAAGACAGCCTTTGTGTTTCAAATGTCCATGATCGCTGCGGTGAGCAGGCATGAGGAGGGTGCCCTTCCAGGAGTATTGCTAGCGGGGATGATGTTGCTGCCTGAACCGGTGCAGGGACAGTCCTTGTGTCCTCAACTAGTGGGAACCTATGATACGCCTGGTCAGGTTCATGAAGTCGCCGTTTCCGGCAATTATGCCTATGTGGCAGATTGGGCGTCCGGACTTCTGATCATCGATGTCTCCAATGTGGCCAATCCCACGCTTGCGGGCTCCTATGATACGCCTGGCGGAGCTTTGGGCGTGGCCCTTTCCGGAAATTATGCCTATGTGGCGGACTATACTGCAGGTCTTCAGATCATCGATGTGGCCAATGTGGCCAATCCTACGCTTGCGGGCTCCTATGTGACGCCTAACGCTGCTTGGGGAGTCACCATTTCCGGCAGGTACGCCTATGTGGCGGACCAGGCTTTTGGTCTTCAGATCATCGATGTGGCCAATGTGGCCAATCCCACACTTGCGGGTTCTTATGATACACCTGGTGAGGCCCGTGGCGTCGCCGTTTCCGGCAATTATGCCTATGTGGCGGACTATACTGCAGGTCTTCAGATCATCGATGTGGCCAATGTGGCCAACCCCACACTTGCGGGTTCCTATGTGACGCCTGGCAGAGCTCGGGGCGTCGCTATTTCTGGTAGTTATGCCTATGTGGCGGATGACCAGTCCGGTCTTCAGATCATCGATGTCTCCAATGTGACCAACCCCACTTTTGCGGGCTCCTATAATACACCTGCCTATGCTCGAGGCGTCGCCATTTCTGGCAATTATGTCTATGTGGCGGATGTGGCCTCAGGTCTTCAGATTATTAAAATACCTTGTCCCAGTCCTACCAGCAGTAGTACAACTACCACCACAAGTTCCTCAACCACCCGTTCCTCTACAAGTTCCTCAACCACCCGTTCCTCCACAAGTTCCTTGGCTTCCACTTTGAAATCTACGACTACCCTTTTTCCTCTTTCTACCGATTCTACCACGACACCCCCCCTATTTTCATCCCCTCGACGGGGATTTCTTCTCCAGATACTCCCTCTTTTCTATGGATTGTAGGCCTAGCCGCCGGAGGAGTACTCTGCCTTGGCCTAACCGGAGGAGCTGCGTATATCCTTCGTCGGCGACAAAAAGCTTCAAGCCAACAAGCTGGTGTATCTGAACTTGATTCCAATTTGGAAACCCACAGCATGGGCCCTGTTGCCCCTGAAAGCGAGTACAAAAAAGCTTCTGATATCTACAATCCTGAGGATCATTATGGGAAAACTCCTGATGATGTAAGTGCGTATCAAAAAACTCCAGACCACGTAACTCAATAAACCATGGAATAAAAATGGAGAGCTCTCATTTCATGCAGAGTCAGGAGAGATCATCATTTTCTCCGACGAAAAGACCATGGATGGGTATCTAGTCGACCCTGAATAATCAGCAAAAAACACTTCACAAGACACTCTAAAAGGGTTTTTAAATATTTTCTAGTGTGTTAAATTTGCAAGAGAACAGAACATAAACCCTCAAAAGTGAGGGTATTTGTCGATGTAAACCCTCTTCCCACTTTTTTCTAGGGGGTAGGAAGCTCCCCGTACATTTTTATCGGTTCAGCGGAGGCATATCCATGATTATTACGCTGGGAGGTAGTAATCGGCTCAGAATATAATTCGCGGTCGACCATAAATTTGTCTTCCCAGAAAAAAGAACTGTCTAAAAGAAAAAACAACTCTCTAGCATCGTTCTCAGGCAATTGACCACAAATGGCATTATATTCTTCCAAAATTTTCCCTTCTAACGGATCTTCGGGATTTAATCCCTCTTTATCCTTAATTGATTCCTCGCCATTCTCATAAACAATTTTGAAACGGCAATTCTCCCCCCTCTTTTCAAAACGTATAGACTTCATAATATATATGTCGCCATTGACAAGGGTTAACTTGAGACTACAAAGGTGGTCAATTTTCTGATCGTACAATAATGCTGTGAAGCTTGGTCGGGATGTACAACTCACCCCTGCTCTCACCAAAACAGAGTCGGGATTGCTCCTAGCAATTCGATATATTTCTTCAGCATCATACCGTTTTTCTAACAAATCGACGACATGAAGAAGACGAGATCTTTTTACGGTATCTTCTTGAGTATGGCATGTATTCTTCAAAAATGCCTCTTTTCCTAAAGTGGCTTCTATTTTCTCTCTTTGCCCCTCATCGAGAGGTTTAAATCCATTGTAGCCTAGACTTTCGCACACCTCTTCCGAAGTGTCAAATTCTCTATCAAAATCACTAAAAAGTTGATATTTTCCACTTTTATTCACAAAGAAACTTAGGCGAAGGACACTGAAGCCGACTCTTTTTGAAAAAACCTCATCATCATAGGTCTGTATTGGAAGCCTTGCCTCTAGAACAAAGTGATTCCTTCCTTTAATTCTAACAAAAAACTGCTTGGGTTGCATCACCACGGCCAATAACCTGCACCAACGTACAGGGTCCTTAACAACAAAAGGACTTTCACAAAGCTTGCGAATAGATTCTTTACCTTGAACAGTATTCGGCACTTGAGAGGCAAAATGTGCGTCCAGAGTATGGATAAACTGTCGCGTTATGACGTCCTCTTCAAACTCAATAGGCCCTCTGGTAAATGGATTGGTGGCCCTATCCCCTTTCTCCTCGATCCACCTCAAAATTGCACCTCTTTCTACCGTATGACCGGAGCTCAGCAACACTGGATCTTGCAACCTCGATAGACCAATAGGACAAGTGAGCAGGTCACAAATATCATCTAAACCATGGTCACTCGAAAAGCATTTATCAAGAGCTGTTGCGAAATTATCTTTTTGAAATGCAACAATAGTATCAAATAGAGTTCTCAACAGAACATGTTTGACAAAAGGGATTTTAGGCTTACTCTTTCCTCCACTTTCATTTAGAAAGGGGTATCTGTATTCTTTGATGGCTCTGACAAGTTGATCTTTCAAAAGTTCACATTGCTGTTGTTCGGGCGGTTTAGAAGGGAGGGTTATAGAGCTAGTAGTGAAGCTCGCTGCCTCGCCGCCCTCGTTATGAAAAACTAATGGGGGTAGTGGTCTTGCCGGTGAAGAAGAAGAACCTGTTAGAGAATTTAGCCCTGGAATCATTTTGACCTCCTTTTATTATTAAAAGCCGAATTAAGTGATGTATTTTAAAATCTTCACGCTATTCCTCGTTTTATGATCCGAGAGGTTTCACTTCTCCTTTGGAATAGGGAATCAGGTCTTTTCCCCAGGGAAGATATTGGCTGATCTGTTCACCGTTCTGCCTATAAATTGTTATTTTGGAGATTCCTCCTTCTTTTCCTATAACCCCGGGGGTAAAGAGGAAACCATTTTTTTTCGAAAAGACAAGCTCGCCAGATCCTTTTTCATCATAAGATATCGTGGTGATTTTCAGTTTCTCGTCCGGATCAAAACCTTCGAAACTAATAGAATACGTTGTCGGATAGAGTAAGGCAAGCTCGGCGGATATAGACGCTTCGCTATTTTTGCTTTTGCTTATGACAGGTAGTGGGGTGAGTACGATAGGCTCGCTTCTCGATTTTCCGGATTGGGATTCTACAATGATCTCACATTTTTCTCCTGGTAGAAAACCTCGACTACTAACGGTAAACATGGCAACATTTTCTCCAATAGCATCTCCATTGACAAATACTTGCTCTCTTGAAAACCTTGCGCGCTCCATGTAGTTGGTGATATCAAGGACTTTTCTTTTCATTTTTATGACGAGCTCTTGCTCTTGTGGAACATTGTACATTTTTACAAGACTCTTATAATGACCAGGGTCAAACTCATCCAGGAGACTGTATTTGCTGCTGCTCTTAACCTCATTAGGTGAAATGGTTTCAGAAGCAAGAAAAAACTGAGCCTCTGAAATACTAACAAATAGATTGGTAAATGCAAAAAACCATAACAACAACTCTTTTACTCTCATTTTTCTTCTCCTTTAACATATGGTTAGTCAGTGTAACACAACCCCCGAAAAATTCTAGTAGAAAAAAGTGCTCCTCGACTATGATAGCTGTATACAATTGAGGTTGATCGATATGAATTCATGGATACAAAAGACCTGGAATGCCAATCGGCAGACGAAACTTTTTGTGATTACCTTACTTCTTTTTTTGTTGCCCATCATTCTATCTGCAATATATGTCTATGTGCGACTTGATTATGTGCGTAGTTATACGAGACCTTCATCTACAATAGAGAACAAAATAAACCCCTAAACCTCTTAAGATATTTTTATGACATCAAAACTTGAATATGAAGAACACGAGGAATATAGAAACCGTTCCCGCAAGTTAAAAGAACTTCGCGAGTTAGGTGTTGAGCCTTATCCGCACAAGTATACCCCTACGCACTTTTCGAAACGGCTCCATGAGCAGTTCGAAAACAGCAACATTGGCCATAGTGATGACGCTGCGGCTGGAGAAACAGAGAGTGTACGTGTTTCTGGGCGATTGATTCTATTTCGCGCAATGGGAAAAAATGCTTTTGCCCACATTCAGGATCATATGGGAAAAATTCAAGTGATGTTCAATCGTGACGACACCAAGGTAGTCGGCTATGATCCCAACAACACCTCCCTTGCGGAAGCGCCAAAGCCACTCAAACTGATCGAAAAAAAAATCGACCTGGGTGATATTATTGGCATAGAGGGCAACCTCTTCCACACACAAAAAGGGGAACTTACCGTCTATGCCAAGAAGGTTACGCTGCTTTGCAAGACTCTCCTTCCTCTAGCTGAAAAGCATGCAGGACTTCATGACAAGGAGATCCGCTACCGCAAACGATGGCTTGACCTCATTTCCAATGAAGACGTTCGGGAAACATTTCGAATTCGAAGTCAGATTTTAAGCCAAATTCGTAAGTATTTTGAAAATTTAGACTTTATAGAGGTGGAAACTCCGGTCCTGCAAAGTATTTATGGTGGCGCCGAGGCGAGGCCTTTCACCACAAGACTTCATGCCCTAGACCAGAAAATGTTCATGCGCATCAGCCTCGAAATCCCCCTAAAAAAACTGATTGTGGGCGGGATGGATAAAGTATTCGAAATGGGGCGTGTCTTCAGAAATGAAGGGATCGACCGAAGTCACAATCCCGAGTTTACTCTTCTGGAAGCCTACGCCTCTTACTGGGACTACAACGACATGATGCAATGCATGGAAAACCTCGTAGAGATGCTGGCAATGAAGCTGTTTGGAACAACCAAACTTGCCGTAAATGTTCCCGACGCCGAAGAACCTGTCGAAATCGATGTTAAAGCCCCCTGGCCCCGCCTATCCATGAAGGAAAGTTTGAAGAAATTTACGAACATCGATGTTGATGCACTGAGTGATGAGGAACTGTATCATATGGTCATCGAATGTGGTCACCTGGAAACCAAGAAGGTTAAAACATTCCCCCGGGGGTTGATGATTTCAGCACTTTTTGAACACAAAGTAGAGCCACTGCTCATCCAACCCCACCACATCACAGATTTCCCCATCGAAACCACTCCCCTTTGTAAACCCCACCGCGACCCAGAAGAAAAATCTAAAGGCATTGTCGAGAGGTTTGAGAGCTTCATTTTAGGCGGCGAGTTCTGCAACGCCTATTCAGAGCTGAACGATCCTCTCATCCAAAAACAGCTTCTTGAAGAACAAGCCAAGCGAAAAGAAGCCGGCGACGAAGAAGCCAACCCCTTTGATCACGAATTTGTTGAGGCGATCTGCCAAGGAATGCCTCCGACTGGCGGTATTGGAATCGGCATCGACAGGCTCGTAATGCTTCTAACAAACTCCGTCTCGATCCGAGATGTCCTCTTCTTCCCCTGGATGAAACCAACGTCTTGAAGGATGAAGGCGGAAGGCGGAAGGCGGAAGGCGGAAAGCGGAAAGCGGAAAGCGGAAAGCGGAAAGCGGAAAGCGGAAAAGTTGGTATTTACATTTGGATTCAGCCTGAAGGGCTGAAATTGCAACAGCCTAGGGCAACGCCCTAGGTAATGTCGATAAAAAATATAGCAGCCTCGAAGGGCTGCAAGAGGAAAAAAGATGCCACAATCTCTAGCTAACATTTTAGTTCATGTTATATTTAGCACTAAGAAGCGTGAACCTTTTATTCAACAAGAGGTGATGTCAGACCTTCATTCTTATATGGTGGGAATTGCACGTTCACACGGATCACATGTTCATGAGATAGGAGGTATCGAAGATCATGTTCATTTAATGATTTCCCTGCCGAGAACAATATCTATAGGCAAACTCTTAGAAGAAATCAAAAAAGGGTCATCGAAATGGATCAAAACAAAAGGTGGTAATTACAATGGTTTTTCATGGCAAAGAGGATATGGCGCCTTTTCCATTGGTCAATCAAGTTTCGATAACTTACGAAAATACATTCAAAACCAAAAAGAACATCACAAAAAGCTTTCATTCCAAGATGAATATCGCTTGTTTTTGAAAAAATACAATATCGACTTTGATGAAAAATATGTTTGGGATTGAATCTTGCAGCCCTTCAGGCTGCTATAATTATATCGCCTTTTTCCTAGGGCGTTGCCCTAGGCTGTTGCAATTTCAGCCCTTCAGGCTGCCGATTTAAAATCCAATCCTTCCCAGGTGTTGTTCCCTTTTTTCAAAAAGTAGTATCCGGAAGGCGGGAAAATTAGTATTTACATTTGGATTCAGCCTGAAGGGCTGAAATTGCAACAGCCTAGCACCGATTTTCATTCAGATTTTGAATATCTCGCTTCATGATGAA
>JAAKFP010000126.1 GCA_011065005.1 Chlamydiota bacterium
CCTCCACAGTTCCTTAACGGAAAATCTGCGATAAAATCGTACTCAACTGCTGGATGATCGCTGTGGCCATATTCGTTTGCTGGTTCGCAGCATCTTGGCTCTGTGAAATAGCACTCTGCATCGCTTTTGCCTCATCACCAATGACGTCTCTCCTGGCACGTATCTTGGTTTGCAGCTGTCCAGCAAAGGTTTGATATTCCGAAACTAGTTCCGATGGCGAGGGAGCTTCATCCGGGTCAGGATCTTTGATATCTTTAACATAGTCGGTACCAATAATAGGAAGCCTCGTCAACATGTCAGTATAGGCTCTTTGCCAGTCGGCATAGAAACCTAAACGTTGCGCCTGCGCTGCCGAAACGTTCTGAAGAATGCCAATCGTTCCGATTAGCAGCTTCAATATGCGGTCGATGATCAAGAGGTCCCTAGGTTTTAGTTTCTCGGGAGCTCCTATGAGTTGTATATAATCGTTCCGCAATTCCGTAACCCAGTTGTTGAACTCCTGGCTGGGAATGAACGTTCCGTCTTTATTAAAAATAGGAGTGACAAATTCCTGCAGCCGCGTACGAAATTTATCTGGATCAGCTCCAAACAAACCGTTGTAGAACGCCTCATAACTGGGGACATCCTCTCCAACATCTGTACTTTCCAAAATCTTGGCGGTTCGCCCCATATATTCTGACCACCTGGCAAAGAATTGGAGACTAGCTTCTGGAGGGGGTAACAAAGGGCCGCCAGGAGCACTCGTTCCAACAGATCCATCTGCATTATAAGGGTAATTGGCTAAGAAATGGTCGAAGCTCCTATGAAAATAATCGATTACTTCTCTGGCAATAAGATCGTTACGAGATCCAGTGGGAGGGGTAAAGTCACTACCGGCAAAAATATCTTTCCAGTCTCCGGAATCAACGTCCAAACCTATAACCTTGGGCGCAGAAGCCGTAACAGTTACAGTAGATGCTCCGATTTCTAACGCTTCAAGGAATGCGTTTATAGCCCACTCATGTTCAACAAAAAGCACAGATTTTGGACTACCACCGGATCCAGTGTAGACACTGGGATCGCCTAAGAAGGCCTTAAAACCATCAAGAAAAGAACGTGTGGTTGTAAATGGGTTGGTATCTCTGTTGTATGAAGCAAAAAACTCATTAAACTGTTCTGCAGTTTTTGCAGGTACAGCATTGCTCGCCACCGCAAACATTTCATTGATAAGATATGCCGTCCCTACAGCAGGTGGGCTTTGGATTACGCTTTCGAGGTTTTCCATCCACGTCGTTGGCGTCGGAACGTTTGATACTATATTTTCATCGTGTGGCATCTTTCCTCCTCCTAAATCTATCTATTTTATTATTAATATTTTTTTCTTTATTTATCCTCTTATTCTTTACCTAGCGATCCCTTGAGCCATTTTTTCGATGATTTGCGTGATTTTATTTAGGATCGCCGCTGACGACTTGTAATACTCCTCAAAGATAAACAAAAATCTCCTCACTTCCTCTTTTTGTTGGTCATTGAGAGACTGCCCCGCACTCAAGGCCGCGGTAATGTTCCGCTGGATCTCTCCAGGGTTCATTCCCGTTATTTGGTTACCTTCACGGTAACTATCAAAAAGCCAAGCCTCGAAGGTGCCAGCGTCATTGATGTCGTCTCTTAAAACGATAAGCCTCCCCAACAGGGAGTGTTCGAGGGCTTGGTCTACCAGGATCTCTCCATCTGTATCACGGGGGATGACTCCTTTATCATAGAACTCTTTTATGGTTTTCAGCTCTTCAATCAGATCTAAGATATCCTGCGTAACATCGGTGAATTTAGTAGTGAATTGGGCAAGAAAATTCGCATTGGTGATCGTAATCTCAATATCTGCAGGATCCGTCTCCGAAAGAACGGCGTTGGCTAAAACTGTTGGTATCGCATCTCTACCCGTTCTAATGGGAAAGTTGAATTCTTCTCCGAAAAATGGTGGATCCAAGGAGTTATCGGCGTTGGTGGAGATAGCTCTTGCAATAGCCAATGCTCTTTTCTCGATTACTTCGAATGCAGGGGGGGAAGTTTCGTTTACCTGAGTAAAGAAATCGGTCAAGTCCTGAAACATTTCACCTTCTGTGGTATAATCACCATCTTCAAGTTTGAACCTCACAGTTTCCAATACTTGGTCTAGTATCTGAATTTCTGCAAAAGAGAGTTGTTCATCTATGGGAAAGCCGCTGTTGGCCAAGAAAGTTTCCCATCTGAAAATGAGGTTTTCTAGGGTGTTTAATCTTTCTGTCGTTGGCGGGTCGACATATATGCCAAATGAGACCAGCATTCCTGTAGAGCCATCAGTGCCTCCTGGATAGAAAACAATGCCATTTGGTAAAAGGGTGTTTGGATCAGGGGGTGGAATAGGCGGGTCTGGTGGAGGAACAGGCGGTGGCCCGAGATAATGTTCATAAAGCTCGGATATATCAACATCAGTAAAATAGACAACGTTAGAATCAGGGTAGATCTGCTCTATGGTTTGGTCCCAAAAGGGTGGGGGTGCGGGATTGTCAAATTTGCCAAATAGGGTAACTCCTGTGAAACCTTGGGCTACATAATCAGGATCATCTATAATAGTTTGAAGACCCACGTTGATAGTATCTATTTCAGTGTTGTAGTCATCGATAGCAGCTAGATAAACCTCGAAGTGTTGCTTAAGACTGAGACCCCCAGGAAAAAGGGTTTGAAAATGCGTATTAAATGCGGTAATAAGATTGTCGAGTTCATTCATTTGATTAACATAGAAATCTGGAACACCAATGGCAGACTTAACAAAAGGCTCGGAACTCTTAAAGTCTGAAACATCACTTGGAAAACCATCAACTGTGTGATCAGATGTCTCAAAGATCAGGTTAAAGTAGGTAAGGAATGTTTTGTTAGATGTAATGGGGAAACCTGTAGTGCTTAATAAATCGAACCCTTTTTGATTCAACTCACCGTTAAGTAAAGTATTTATGCGATCTACCACAACCCTAATTTCACTTTGCTCAGAAGGTGTGAGGTTCGACATCGTGTATATTCCTATAAAATCGGCATAAGAGGTTTGTAAGATGTCAAAAGCCTCATTTTGGTCGGCATTTAAAGTCGCTAGATCGGCCTTCCAGGGGTGATCTACAGTTGAAAGGGGGAGCGATGGGTCGATGAAGTCGTAGGCCCCTCCCAGACTGGGGGCGCCCTCTGCAACCCATTTCTTTAGGAACAAGTCTGAATCGAGATTAAACTCCAGGATATCCTCAAAGGTGGCGGTGGTGTGGTCGTCTTGTTTGCGAAAAGCCTTATTCCACTCCCACTCTGTAGGCCAACTTCCTTCCACTGTTATGAGTGAGGTTATTGTGTCGTCTTTTCCTCCGCCTTCAGTAGGCATCGTTACTGATATTGTCCGTGTCGTCTTCTCAGTAACCAGAAAACTTTTTTCTTCCGCAGTGATCTTATTGTGGAGGTCTTGAAGTTTGACCATGGTCTCCAGCGCTCTTTGTGTGCTGTCTAGGCCGGTTTCCAGGCCCTCCATGGTTTCGAATAGCACTTCATTGCCCGTTTTGACGTAGACGAGTTCGATGAGAGACTGCAACGATTCGGTCTTCCCGAGGGTTACCGCGCTTTCATGCACCAAGCTGGCGGCAATATCTAGCACTTCCTGGATGGCGGTTGTGTTGTCGCTGAGGTTTTTCCAGGCGATGACCTGATCGGTGGTGATGGCACTTGCATCCGTTGGAACACCCGCGGCTCTAAGGGTGCGAAGTAAAACGTCTAGAGCTTTTGCCATCTGTACGGTGAGAAATCTTTGCTTTATTAGTCCCTTTTGTTTTTTTTCCTCAACTGTTAGTTCCGAATCTGGTCGTCCCAGAAGTGTTCTTTCCTCACTTGTTAGTTGTGGGTCTGCTAGTGCCAGAAGTGTTGTGATTCCGTTTCTGAGTTCTGTGTGATAAGTTCCAGCCTCAATAGCCATTTCTATTTCAGCTTGAGTATTGCCACTCAACTCAATAATATTTTTGAAGGGCCTAAGAGCCTCTACGAAAATTCGTTGTACTTCCGGGGATGCGAAAGTTCCCGGTAGCGTCTGATAGGGCGTACTATCGATAATTACTGATACTGTCATAATTTAACCCCCCTTAATTGATTAGACTAGGGTTTTAACATTTGAGAGAACTATGTAGTAAAGATCCATGCATTTGTTTCTTTTTAGGAAGAAATTGCTGCAAATTAGGCATTTTCCTACTATCTACCCCCTCTAACTACTATTATATGAAATAATTTAATTAAATTCAATTGTTTGTGCTTTATTTCCTCAATTTGTTAATTAAACGTATACTTTTATTCTAAATAACTAATGTTTACCTATTTCGGGCTCCTTACGCAGGAATATCCACCGATCTTTTCTCTCTAGCCATTGCGATATTGCTAATAAACGTTGTTGGACTATCGCCAATGCTTTGGAGTAAAAATCCGATCTCTGCGTTTGGCCGTAGCAATGTCTTCAAAAGATCGACGAGTCTTTGTGTAATTCTTTCTTGTTCCCTGTCATCCTTGGTATCTCTCAACTTCTTGATCTCCTCATCAATAAGATCCCGGAGGGATAACACCGCTCCTACAATTAGATCTTTGATCTCTTGAGCGCCTTTCTCTCCTAAATCGGGTGCCAAAACCTTCATGATACGAGATCCCAATTGCTCTTCGAGTTCCGATAAACTTAGTGTTGGGGAAGGTCCTGCGGTGAGTAGCGGGTTGACATTTGGTGGCGGTAAACCCGCGACGGCTAGATCAAGAGTTCGACGAGCTTCAACAGGTGACAATCCACCGCTAGCTGCAGCCGCTGAGAGTTCCTCTCTAAGAACAAGTCGGAAGGCATCTTCGGAAGAAAAAGGACCTCGAGCTAAGGTCTGTCCAATTGCCTCGTTGCCAAGAGCATCACTAATGGCATCCAGTCGTGATGGTGAGACCCCATAGGGCGAGCCTATCGAACCCGTAGCCAGAAATCCTGAGACGTTGTTTGCTAGAAAAAGTGCATCGTTTCTGCTAAATCCGGCGGCACGGAGCTCATTGCCTAGGGCGTCGCGAAACTCTCGCTGTGTTCGGTAGTTTCCTGCGGTAAGTGTTCTGTCGACAGTACCCTGTAGTGTGCTTTGAAAGGCTTCTTGATCTGCGCCATTGAGCATAACAGCGGCGCGTTGAGCATCTACACCATAAAGACTGCTCACAATTTTTGATGTGACAGCCGCGGAGTCAAAATCTGCAGAGAAGGTTGCATTCAAAAACGGAATTCCAAGGTCTCCACTGATTACAGCGACAGCTTGATTTGCTAGGAGGTTGGCCTGTAAAGCGCTAAACCCTTGTTTTCGGAACTCCTCCACCAGTGCGGCATGTAAATCGCTGAAACTTTCGAATCCACCCTTGCCGATGACGTTGTTGATCGATTGGTTGATGCGTCCTTGAGCCACATCATCGTCAAAGCCATGTTCCGTGGTGAGAGTATTGATAAGGGACTGCTTCAGAAATAAGACACTTGTCGGATTGTCCAGTACATCGGCGATGTTCGCACCGGATGTTAAAGCGATACGAATATCCTCCTCAGGAAGCCCTGTGAGGTTGGCGAATAATTGTGGGGCGAGGCCGGGAACTCCAAGTGCTTGGCCCAAATACGCGAGAGCGACGATCAAAAGAGAAAGATTTATCGTGCCTCCAACACCCCTAGTGAGGGCAGAAAGCTCACCAATCGAAGCCGAACCAAAGGTGTCTTGCAGGCCTTGGATGCTTGCCAGACGTAAGCGTGCTTGAATGAGATTGTTAAGAGCAGATTTGATGGATGCGGGATCGCCGGATGCAATTGCGTCATTCAGTTGTTTTTCCGCTTCTTCAACATCTTCAAGGGACTTGTTGAAGGAAGCTCGTACGCTAGGTGATAGGCTGTTGAAAACTCCGTTAACGAGAGACCGAACCGTTGTGGAGTTGACGAGTTCGATGATCCTGTTGACGAGTGCAAGAGCGACTGCATTTGCAATGGCTTGATTTGTCAATCCTTTGGTGCCAAGATAGTTTGCTAGAAATCGCACTCCTGGAACCGATGCGAGAAGAGAGCTTGCTGTCAACAATTCAAGGGGCAAGAACTGTAGCTGCGCCAAAAGCCTTCCGGAGATTGGAAAGCGAAGATTCTCGGCAAGCGCTCGCAACATTGCTGCGGAAAGGATGATTTCTAGGTTGTTAGAGTGAAGACCGATCGATAGAGATTCTGCTCCCACTCCGGTACCTATGGATTCGGTGCCCTCCACAATCGATTCAGGAACTTCCTCTACATAAGCTGGAGGCTCAGCAATATCCATTCCCAACTCTTGGTAGTGGACCTTTTCGTTCTCTTCCAGAGCCTTATCAATTTCACGTTGCCGGTCGACAGTATCCAAGAATGCTACCTGGACGCCGATCCAACCCAAGACAGTGTTCACCGCCTTTTGGAAGGAGTCGATCGCATTTTTGATAAAATCTGGAACCCAATCGGGAAAATTGTCTGACCAGTTTCCTGTGGCAAGGATGCTAGCGAGGGATTCAAAAAGACTTCCTATTGTTATGGCGTATTCACGGGAAACATCGTTGCTTCTTTCTGCATCAGCCAAATCTTTTTCACGTAAGGTTTCTCGTTGCTCGACAATAAATTCCCTTACTGTGGATATCCATTCATCGATAGATAGCGTTTCACGGGGATCTATGATTTTGAAGATATCTCCAAAGTCGAAATCGTCACCCATGCTATCAGGTCCAGAAGGTCCGGACGGGCCAGCGGGTGGTAGTGGTCCTCCCGTTGGAGTTGTTGGGCCTGGAGGCCCAATTGGTGGTACGGACATATGCTTTCCTCCTTAATACTATTTTATAAAGAAATATATTTTTTGAGGAAGAATAACTATTAAATTACGGCTACTACCCATAATTTCGATCTCAGATGTAATGAACCTCCCTCTATTATCATTATAACAAAAAAATAATTATTAGAAAAGGAATTGAAGGATTTTGCCAGGGCTAACGCATTAAAATTTATTTAATATTGTGTCATAATTCTTCTAAGAACACCCTAGCACCGATTTTCATTCAGATAATTAGGCCTAACATTAATCTCTTGATCCACAGTTACTTAGAAAAAATCAGTCTACTCGCTGAGGGGTGCACGGTAATCTGGTTGTAAGAGATAGTGTCGAATGGGAGGGTACTCTAAGTTGTTTAATATCAAAAACCCACGAAGTGGGTCTACAGATAGTAGCCCAGTGCAAGCGATAGCGCAGCT
>JAAKFP010000127.1 GCA_011065005.1 Chlamydiota bacterium
ACATCTTGCTTATCTCTGTATATGGAGAAGAAGGAACGGAAAGAAAGGTTGTCGTAAACCCACGAGGAATGCTTTCCTACCTGTTTGTTGAGTCCATTTCTGCGTCAGGAAAAACCATCTTTGAGCTTAGAGAGAGTTTGCATGAGCAACTCAGAAAGTATTATCGCTTTGTCACGTTGTCTATCACACCCATAAAATTTAATGCTGAATATTATACTATCTTAGGCGAAGTCAAAGATCCCGGGAAAAAGCCTATCGTTGGAGACCCTACACTTCTGTCAGCTATCAGTCAGGCCAAAGGCTTTACCACGATGGATTTTCGGGATCAGGTGGTTGATCTCTGCGATCTAGAAAAGGCTTTTCTTGCAAGAAATGGTGAATATATTCCTATTGATTTTGTTCGCCTAATCAGGCATGGCGACCTAAACCAGGACATTCCATTGCGATCCGGAGACTACATTTATATTCCAAATGTTACGATGAAACAGGTTTATGTCGTTGGCGAAGTCTTCTACCCTGTCACCATCGATTACATGACAGACATGTCCTTAGTAGAAGCCATCACAGAAGCCGGGGATGTTACCGAACGAGCAGGCTCTCGTGTTGCTGTCCTTAGGGGGTCCCTCTCCTGTCCCGTTCATTACCTTATTGACTTCAACCGTATTGTAAAGGGATGTGCCTCTGACTTTAAACTTCAACCGGGAGATATCGTTTATGTGCCTCCACGCAGTTTCACAAGTTTAAGAGAAATCCTTCAAGAAGCTGCTCGCGTCTTTGTCCACAGAACTGCCGACAGTACCGGTGAAGAAGCTTTCATTCAAGCTCACCCACATACAAGAAACGATAGAAGAAGAAGAGCAAAATAGCGCTTTTTGAGCTAACGTAACGAGAATAAAACGGATGGAAACTGCCAAAAAAAACCATACTTCTGACGTTGTTGATGCCTCTAATCCAAAACTGCTCTCTACAAAAAAACGGCCTACAGTTTTTCTATTTTTCGCGTTCCTTTTCATATTTGTGGGATATCTTTTAACAGCACAGAACCTGGTCCACTTTGGCGTTATGAAAACCTCGCTAACTCACGAACTTCCAAGAGTTCGCCATATCGCCATACTTACCGTAACATTTTTTCGACTGGCCATGTTCTTACTGGGAATATGCTTTGGGTTGATTTTTCTTTTTTGGAAAAAAATCTATTCACTCAATTTGATTCAAACCATTCTAAAGCATCAACCTATTTATCCGAGAACGACGTTCACAGTAAAAACAATCTTCAATCGCTCTTTTTTCATAATCCTCGCTCTTGCTTGCGCTTCATTACTATTTATCCTCTACTCCCCATATCTCTCTAATACGATTAGCGATAAAATAATGAAAGAAGATGGAATAGCCGAATGGCTGACAGCGTTAACCTTTCTTTTCTGTAGTGTGATTGCTGCAGCGAATATATTCATTTCTCCTAGAATCCAATATAAAATCACCTTTCTATTATTTTCTCTTTTATTCTTTTTATGTTTTGGAGAAGAAATCAGCTGGGGACAAAGAATTTTTGGATTTGCCTCCCCCGAAGCAATTAAAAACATTAATGCGCAAGAAGAATTCAATCTGCATAATTCGTTCGGCTATTTAGCAGACCATTTGTTCTTTATCGCAATATTTTCTTATGGTTGTGTGATGCCTTTGCTCTCATTAACTCATGAATTCTGGCATCGATTATTTGATAAGCTAGGAATTCCTATTGCTTCGGCAGGTCTGGCAATAGGATTCTTCATCTCGTTATTATTTTACGATCCAATCTTTTTTTTCTTTTTCCACCAATGGGCCTTTAGAATAGCAGAAATCAGAGAACTTCTTATCTCAGCTAGCCTTCTTATCCTATTGTTTGAAGCACGAAACTTCTTCGCGACCATTCAGCCCTCTCATTAAACGCGAAGGGCGCGAAGAAAGCGAAGAACACGCGAAGCGTGCCAGTCTCTCCATGCCCTCTACCGGGAAATAACATCGAAAACGAAACCAAAATTTTAACCACAGACACACACAGATGAACGCAGATAGGAGCTCTTCTGCGTTCATCTGTGTGTATCTGTGGTTAAAATCAAAATTCGAAGACGGCATTTGTTATTTAGGAGATTATTCTAAAAAAACTTCGCATTTTCTTCGCTTCCTTCGCGATCTTCGCGGTTAACAGATAGAGGTGAGTGGTTACGATTAGAACCTGGTATAAACTTCAGCTTCTCTTAGAAGCGACCCTTTACGATCTTTTTCGGATAGTACGGGCTCACCACTCATTGGCCAGGGGATCGCTAATTCCGGGTCATCCCAACGAATGCTCTTTTCTGAGACAGGATCGTAAAAATCGGTAGTTTTATACAAAAGTTCTGCATTCTCTGATAGCACTACGAACCCATGCGCAAATCCTTTGGGTATCCAAAACAAGCGCTTGCTTTGAGAGGTCAGTATTGTCCCTACCCATTGTTTAAAATTCGGAGAGTTTTTACGTAAATCCACAGCAACGTCAAAAACTTCGCCCGAAACAACAGAAACCAATTTCCCTTGCGGATGGATCAACTGATAATGCAACCCCCTCAAAACATTCTTTACTGAATAAGAATAATTTTCTTGGACCATTTCAACTGAGGAGCCGATGATCTTTGCAAATTTCTGTTTGTTATAGCCCTCATAAAAAAAACCGCGGTTATCTTCAAAAATTTCGGGTTCAAGAATGAGAACATCTGAAATATGAGTTTCTACCACCTTCATGCTTCTACACCGATTTGAGCTTTATTTTCTTCAAGCACATCTAAGAGATATTGGCTATATTCGCTATCTTTAATAGAATCTGCTGTGCGTTGAAGCTGAATCGCATTGATATATCCCATTCTATAAGCAATCTCTTCGAGACACGCAATTTTTACCCCCTGACGTTCCTGAATGGTTTGAATAAACTGCGCTGCATTTAAAAGGGTTTCAAACGCTCCCATATCTAGCCACGCGACCCCTCGGCTCAAAGAAACAACGTTGAGCTCACCTATCTCCATATAGCGTTTGTTGATATCTGTGATTTCTAATTCCCCTCTTTCAGAAGGTTTTAATGATTGAGCAATTTCAGAAACGCGGCTGTCATAAAAATACAAACCTGTCACGGCATAACGTGATTTAGGATGTTGAGGCTTCTCTTCAATTCCTATGACTTTTCCATTCTCGTCATATTCGATCACTCCATAATTCTTTGGATGATTCACCTTATATGAAAAAATGGTAGCTCCTTTCCGTCTCATAACAGCTTTTCGCAACTGTGAAGAAAGTTCATTTCCATAGAAAATATTGTCTCCTAAGATCATTACACAATTGTCGTTCCGAATAAACTCTTTAGCAATAATAAATGCTTGAGCCAGGCCACCGGGATGTGACTGTACAGCATAATGCAGGTGCAGCCCCCATTGTGAACCATCACCCAGGAGGCTTTCGAAACGAGCGATATCTAAAGGTGTAGAAATAATCAAGATATCTCGAACGCCAGCAAGCATCAAGGTCGACAAAGGATAATAAATCATAGGTTTGTCATAGACAGGCAATAGCTGTTTGGACATTGACGCTGTCAAAGGATATAATCGTGTTCCGCTACCACCAGCTAAAACAATCCCTTTAATCATACGATCTCCAGTTCAGAGTAGTGTGTTTTGAACCACTGTTTATTGTCACCATTCATCGCGTTTTCAACCCAAGCATCATGATCTAGGTACCATTTCACTGTTTTCCGCATTCTTGAGATGAAATCTCCATCTGGCTTCCATCCAAGTTCTTGACAAATTTTGCTGGAATCCATCGAGTATCTACGATCATGACCCGAGCGATCCTCTATATGGGCAATAAGGGAGGAATGAGGTTTGTATGGGGAATGTGGGTGCAGCTCATCGAGTAATGAACCCACAGTTTCTACAATTTCCAAGTTTGTTTTCTCTTCAGGACCACCAATGTTATAGACCTCCCCAATGCGGCCTTTTTTCAGGACTAAAGAAAGCGCATGACTATGGTCATCGACATATAACCAATTTCGAATATGTAGTCCGTCTCCATATACGGGTAGAGGTTTCCCTTTGACTCCATTCATGATGAGAAGTGGAATAAGCTTTTCAGGATATTGATAGGGGCCAAAATTATTCGTGCAATGGGTAACGATCGTCGGAAGTCCATACGTATGGTTGTAGGCTCTTACCAGGTGATCTGAGGCTGCTTTTGATGCCGAATAGGGGTTGTTAGGGGCAAAAACGCTACTTTCTTTCACAGGATCGTCATTTTCCTTCAGAGAGCCGTAAACCTCGTCTGTAGAAACATGTAGGAACCGGAAGTTCTCTTTTTCTTCGTTCTTTAATGTTCTAAAATATTCACGTACCTCATCAAGCAAATTCAGAGTGCCCACTACATTGGTTTGAATAAAATCCTGAGGGAACTTAATAGAGCGGTCAACATGTGTTTCTGCTGCAAAATGAACAATCATTAGGGGGTGATGTTTCTGCAAAATCTCCTGAACAATTTTACGATCTGCAATATCTCCTCTTACAAAGATATGTCTCGGGTCATTTTGAAATTCTGTGAGGTTATTTAAATCTCCCGCATAGGTAAGCTTATCTAAATTTACGACGATACCCTCTTTCTTGGAGAGCCAATATCTAATGAAATTGGAACCTATAAACCCGGCCCCTCCTGTAACAAGAATAGTCATATCATTTCCAAAATTCATTTATTTTTGTTAGCAATAATTGCCGACGTTTATCATGCATGTGCTCATGAGTATTCTCTCTAGCTTTCTCTAAGGCGTTTAATCCAAGATCTCTGAGACTTGCAGGCTTCTTTGCGATCTGCTGTATCGCCTCGCTGAGGGCCTCAACATCATTTTTTTCAATGATAATACCTGTTTGATCATGTTTAACGGTGTAGGAGATGCCATCAGCATTTGTGCCTATGATTGGAATGCCTTGGGAGAATGCATCGTAAAGAATCCGAGGTTGGTCGTCCGAAATGTTTGGAACAACCACGGCATGGTAATTTCGAAGTAAATTGAAAAATGGTTTTCCGTATGGACACGGTTCAAGGACATTAACTTTTATGTTGTTCTGCAGTTTTTCACTCACAGATCTGCATGCCGAAAGCAGGTTTCCACTTCCAATAATATCTATAGTAATTTGCGCATTACACCGTTTTAGTTGTTCAGCAGCATTCAATAAAACAAGAATTCCTTTATCAACAATAAGGCGACCCGCAAACAACAAACGTAAAGGAGACGGGTTTTCAAGTAGTTTCGTCCAGTTTTCTATACAATCACGATGCAACATAATATCGCTATTCTTAATCCAGGAGGCTGGAATAATATGTCCCCTTTGATTTTTTGATAATGATGTACGGTATTGCTCATGTGTAAAAATAGTAAAGTCAGCAAGGCCAACACACCAGCGATTTATGGTTTCCCAAACTGTCTCTTTGATACGCAACTTTAAGGAAATTCTCCCACCGACCCGCCAAAAAGCAGACTCAACGACTAATACAGAGAGTTTCTTTCTCAACCGCGCTATCGGATATACGAACCAACCAAATGGCAAAGGCCAGTCGGCAATACTAGCGTGAACGATATCGACAGCCTTAATTGCTCTCCATAATGTTGCCAGATTTACTGGGAGTTTCATCAACGATTGAATAAAACTCCTGGCGTCTTGCAATGGAATGATACGAATATCTTTTGCTTGTTTGTCATCTTCAATAGCGATCCAATTTTCTGGAATTTCCCCATGACGACAAGGACAACAAAGCGTAAGATTATTTATGTATGAAGCATGTTGCTTTAGATCTTGGAACCATAATGGATCAATGTAGTGTTTATTATTAGGGCCCACAATTGATGTTATCCCAAACACCATCAGATATGATCTCTCTATTTTTTCCAAAATGATCACCTCTACTCATACACAGAATCAAAAACCCTTACATCTCCTCTCTACATATATACCCAATTAAATACAAGAACTGGGTATATTCTTGAGTAAATATGTTCACTTAGATATATACCGAGCATAGATGAAAATAATTTAACCGGTGAAAATGAGTCTATGAAATCGTTGGATACACCCGCTGTTTCAATTATTGTGCTTACCTACAATACAAAAGAACTTATCCAAAGATGTTTAGACTCTCTTCTAGAGGCGTCAACAGGTCTAGATGTAGAGATTATCGTTGTTGACAATGGTTCTACAGATAACGCCATCCCCGAATTATCCTCAAAATACCAGACCGTCAAATTTGTAAAAATCGATAACAATGTTGGCTTTGGAGGAGGAAACAACGTAGGAATCCAACAAGCAAAAGGATCTTACATCGTTCTCCTGAATTCCGATGCTTTTTTCCATTCTGGGGCATTAGCCACTGCAATCAAACATATGATCGAAAACCCCACTATTGGCCTAGGAGGGGCACAACTTGTTAAAGAAGATGGCTCTTGGCTACCTTCCGCACGTTTGTTCCCTTCTGTTTTAAACCACTTTTTGATGATCTCAGGGTTAGCGAACAAGTTTCCACGTTCTCGCTTTTTTGGAAGAATGGACAGATCGTGGGATATTTCGAATAAAATTGTCGAAGTGGATTGGGTTCCGGCAGCATTCTCAATTATCCGAAGAGATGTTTTGAATAAAGTAGGCACCTTTGATAAACGGTTTTTCTTGTACTTTGAAGAGGTTGACCTTTGCAAGCGAATCAAAGCTGCAGGATATTCCGTTTGTTATTTTCCTGATGTAGTGGTGACCCATTTATGTGGTAAAACCACCTCACAAGAAAAAGATCAAGTGTTTTCAAAAGTTGGAGCTCAGTTGGTGCTACCCAACTTACACAGCACATTTCTTTACTATTACAAACATAAAGGGTTTATAGGGGCGTGGGCCATTCGAGAGTTATTATTATGGTGGCATCGCCTCCGCCATTTAAAAAATCGGCTAAGTAAGAGTGCTTTATCCCAAAAGAAAGTAGTAGAATCTGTGAACTATATTGAACTCATAAAAACAGCATGGGAAGATACAAATGGGGGAAGAGTACCACCAAAGAAGGCTTAAGGGCTCGTGCAAAAATAACTTGCACATTTCTGATATCACAGCATCTTCATCTGCTACGTTGCAAATCCTTGAAAACTAAGAAGTTGGCTGCGGATTTGCGCCTTGCAGCTGAAGCGCTGTGATATCAG
>JAAKFP010000128.1 GCA_011065005.1 Chlamydiota bacterium
TTAGCTACTAAGGATTAGTTGGTTGTGAAAAATCCAACCGGATTTTGTTCCCATAGGAATTTGCGCCTCGCATCTGAAGCGCTGAGTCACCAGAAACGCACAACTTATTTTTGCACGAGCCCTAACGGGAACCCTTAAAGCCCACAACTCAAGTTCAGCCACATTCTTTTGATGTAAAAGACGGAAATCTCCTATAATTTCCGTATGGAAAGACAGATTCAGGTATTTTTTAGCAATCGCGTCGAGTGTCTCTATAGCAATTTTAAAGAGCAGCTATTCTCGGCAAGAACATCTCCCTTTACAAAGCGGCGTGTGATCGTTCCGAGTCCCGCTATGAAAACGTGGTTGATGATGCAAATGGCGGATGATTCTGAGCTTGGGATAGCAGCAGGGATCAAAGTTTCCTATTTAGAGCCCACATTGCATGAAATCTTACAAACCTTGTCAGCAAATCCCGAACAAATCCCCAAAGAATGCTCCCATTTAGAGCTGGCGTTACGCATCGAAGCTGAAATTCGGGAGGTGGTTCAATCAAAACAGGAGTTGTGGGGCCCATTAATTACGTATTTACAGTGCTTAAAAGGAGGAAAGGAACCTCTGAATCAGAAATCCGAGCGACGACTGATTGCTCTCGCCGACAAGCTTGCTCTATTATTTCAACAGTATGGCAAGTTTGGCGCTGTTATGTTGCGTCGCTGGAAACTGACTGAAGAGGGTGGATGGCAAGCGGAACTTTGGAGAAGAGTGTTAGGGGAGACGTATCCAGAAAGTTTCGAATGGAGATCTGAAGATACTGAGGTTCATGTTTTTGCTATGAGTTATCTCTCTCAGCAGCAACATCGCATTTTGACAAGTTTTTCCGAAACACATCAGGTGAACTACTATCTACTCTCACCATGTCAGCTGTTTTGGAGTGATATTCTCTCCGATCGTGAAGGACAAAAGCTGCAGAAATATTGGAGTCGCCAAGGGACTTCAGAAAATCAGCAGTTTGCCCTCGAAGAATACCTTTACGACAGAAATCCCCTGCTCGCAAATTTTGGGAGGCTAGGGCGTGAAATGGCTCTTCAGGTGGAGGAAAGCGGCGCCATTACTCATGAGGATTATAAAAATGTTCATGAAACAAACTCTTTAACTCTATTGGAAGGCGTACAGTCAGACATGCTGCTATTGCGCAATCCGAATTCTGAAAAGAAGATTGATCTATCCAAGGATGACTCATTCCAAGTACACGTTGCTAGCAGTCGGATGCGTGAGGTGCAAATCTTATATGATACGATACTCAGGATCATTGAAAGACGTGCAAAGGATGATGACCCGATTTGTCCTGAAGACTTTGTTGTGATGGCTCCAGACATCATGGAGTACGAGCCCTACATTCGAGCTGTTTTCAATGATAAAGAGAGTCAGCTCAATTGTCAGATTATGGATCTGCACATGCTTTCGCAAAACTCCCTCATTCAAGGGTTTTTTCATCTAATATCTTTATCATTTGGGCGCTGGGATGCCGCGTCACTTTTACAGCTACTGGAGTATCCCGCATTTCGTAAGAAACATGGAATTACCTCGGACGATGTTTCGCGCATACGCGGATGGGTTCAAGCCGCAGATGTACGGTGGGGAGAAGATATACAACATCGTGAAGAATTGCTGCGCAAACATCATGGGAGTTGTTCATTGGTGGACAAAAGCTCTGCGGGCACTTGGAAACAGGGAATGGAGAGACTTCTCGCTGGAATGGCTATGATTATTCCACACGAAGAAGCAGAGAACCCTGAGCTGAAAGTAATCCCGCTACCTCTTATTGAAACAACGGAGACAGAGCTTTTTGGGAAATGGTTTTCACTCATGCACTCTTTACGAGAGGATTTGCAGCTTCTATCCGATGGATCCAGAATGTCCCTAAGGGAATGGTCTGGATATCTAAACTGCTTACTAGAAGCCTATTTTGAGGATACTTTTGATGAAAACAATCAGCAAGTAGTCGACTTATTACACTCTTTTCATTTTGAAAAGGATCTAGGCGGAGAGAACTGTACATTTGCAACCATCAAATATCACCTGGAAGCGGCAACGAAAAAGCAGCGCGCCTGCTATCGAGAGTCCCATCTGCATGTGGTAAGATTTTGTTCTTTGTTGCCCATGCGTGCTGTGCCAGCGAAAGGGATCGTGCTTATGGGAATGGAAGAGGGAAACTTTCCAAGAGTTGATTCAGACAACTCCCTAAATATGCTCAAAGAAGCTTCCAATGTAGATTATTGCCCTACACAGGCGGACTTTGATCGGTATTTATTTCTCGAAACCCTCCTTTCCGCACGACAATATTTTATTGTGACCTACACCGGCTATTCGAAAGAGGATAACAAAGCACAGCCTCCCTCTTTGCTGGTAACGGAACTTTGCAGCTATTTAGACAAGGGATACACGATCGATGGTCAAGCTCCCTCTGAATATTGCAGGAAACATCACCCTTTTCAACCCTATGACAAAACTCTATTTACAGAAGATTCTCCTATAAAAAGCTATTCTAAAGCGAATTTTCTGGCGGCGAAAGCATTCTACAATCCATTAAAACTGCAGCAACATAGCTTCATTCCAAATTTTGGGATGAATCGTGAAAGAAAGACGGAACAGGTCGAGCCTCTCCAACTTTGGCAGCTGGCATTAATGGCGAGAAATCCCATTGAAGCCTATTTTAACCTCACCCTAGGAATTTACTTAGAAAAGGAAGAGACCCGTTTAGTGAAAACGGATGAAGAATTTTTGTTGAGTGCTTTAGATAGAGCTATACTCCGAAAACCTGCGCTGAAAAGGTCTCTCGATCATGTTTTGCACAGAGCAGAAAAAGAGGGTCGACTGCCTTTGGGCCCCTTTAAAAATTATGGAGTGAAAAAACTACAAAGTGAAGTGGAAGAAATTTCCGATAACTTGATTCAGTTGGGAGTTGGGGTAGATGAACTCATTGAAATCGAATTTTCCGATCTCTTTGAAGAAGCAAAGCAAACCGATTCAGGCAGTTGGCAGCTCCCTCCATTGGAAGTTTCTGTGAAAGGAAAACCTGTAAAAATTGTGGGAAGTTTGAAAGAGGTTTCAACAGAAGGGCTGATTGCTTTTAGCAAAGATGATCGAAAAGATGTATTGAAAACGTGGCCTATGTATTTGATATATAATTGCTTAGTTTTGAAGCATCAGCTTCCTCTGAAGAGGTCTCTTCTCTTTGCAAAAAGTGGGAAAGAGAAAGAGTCTTTCTTTTCTGATCCTTTTCATCTGTTGGAAAACTATCTCGAGTATTATTTTCATGCTCTAGAAAACATCTCGCCACTGATTCCCGAATGGACATCAGATTTACTAGAAAATGACGTGCATACCTTCGATAAGAAAATCCGGCAAACTCTATCGGGAGATTCCCGACACTTTTATAATGAGTACATGAAGTGGATTGTAAAGGGTTCAAACCTACCTGATGCGGAAAATATTTTGGAGAGCTGGAAACATGTGGCCGAAAAGCTATTTGGAGAGCTTTTTCAGCAATGGTATCCAAAAAAAGAAACAAAAGTAACGAGAAGGTAGCATGAAAAGTTTTCAAGTTCTTGACAGGAATCAAAAGATCCATCGCAACTACTTTCTCGAAGCATCTGCAGGGACGGGAAAAACGTTTTCTATAGAAAATATCGTTGTTCGCTTGCTTGTAGAAAAGGAAGAACTTGATTTCGAAAAAATTCTAGTGGTCACATTTACTCGAGCAGCAACGCGGGATCTGAAAGTTCGTATTCGTGCAAATATTGAAAATGCCCTTGCCTATTTGCAGGGACAGGAAACGCCTCCAGATTACCTCCAAAGCATCATAGAGAAGGGTCTTTTGGAAGTGACGCACGCTAGAAAGCGTTTAGAAAGGGCCCTCTTTTGCTTTGATCAAGCACAAATTTTTACTATCCACAGTTTCTGTGCACGAATGCTAAACGAGTATGTTTTTGAGGGTGGTCTAAGGCTTGATGCGATCTCAATGGATGATCCCTTGCCGCGCACAAAAATGCTAGCCATTGTTCGTGATTTCTTTCGAACAGGAATCAACCCCAAAGAATATAGTGAAGAAGAAATCAACTTAGTTCTCGCTGATTTTTATGGGGACCTTGAAAAACTGGAAAATACTCTTCTAGATACAATCTGCAAGGGAATCGATATTGAAGAGGTTCCTCCTTTGTCAAAACAACTAGACGATTTTAATGCAGAGATGTTAGCTCTCAAGAAAGAGTACGGAATGACCTCAGAGGCTATTCTCCAAGACTTTTATCTCTTGGCTCCTTTGTATCGAGGGTTACGAGATAAGAAGCGTCAGTTGAAAAAAGAAGTGATCGATAAAGTTACCCGTTTTGCTAACCTTTTTGATCTCGAGGTGTGGAAAGAAGAAGAATATAATACACTAGTTGCAGATCAGCTTTTTTTGTCTACAGCCTTTGCACCTGAAAATATGGGCTCCAGAAGTGCTTCTCAGAACATAGGAAAGATTAATATCCCCAACCTTTCTTCCGTTATTCGCAAACACTTATCACGATTCGTCAGCCCGACAATTATATTTGCTAGATTGGCTTGCGACTGTCAAAAGCTCTTTAGGAAGTATCTAGAAAAAGAAGAGAAATTTGGTTTCGATGAGATTCTTAAGGCTATGAAAGATGCATTAGCGAATCGTGACTTTTTACAAAATGTGCAGTCGAAATACAAAGCAGCGATTGTCGATGAATTTCAAGACACCGATCCCATGCAATGGGAGATATTTCAACAGTTATTTCTTGGATCGGGTTATCTATACCTTGTAGGTGATCCCAAGCAGTCCATTTACGCCTTCCGACAGGCTGACATCTATACATACTTGTCAGCATCAAAACTACTCGGTGAGGAAAACCTCGCTTCTCTGGATACTAACTACCGCTCACACCCATCCCTCATTCATGCTTTGAATACTTTGTTTGCGACTAGCAACTCTCCGCGCCTGATGCCTCTCCCCCATTTGAATCAAGATATGCCCTATCCAGAAGTAAAAAGCCCTCCAAATGCCGTTGAAAGGGGTTTTTCTGACGGTAGAGGGAGTGTACATTTTTACATTGCCGAGGAGGCCTCTGCAGCAACATATCCTTTAGAAAAAATGGAACAAGACCATTTTTTTCCGTTTATGGTTCAAGAGATTCAACGTCTATCAAAAGAGGATGGAATTCCATTAAACCAGTTTACAGTGTTAGTGTCGGACCGATTTCAAGGTAAGAGGGTCGCAGCGTTTCTAAATAGGGCGAACATCCCAACTCTCTTACAACGTAGCGGTAGCCTCGCCGAATCCTCCGCGTTAGCGGCGTTTCGTGAACTCTTGCAAGCTGTGTTCTCTCCCCGTAATCTAAGCTCTCTAAAAACTGCTTTGGGAGGGAAAGTGATTCGGTGGACTCACGAACAGGTTCGAGAATTAGAGGACTCGTCTAAATTAGAAAAAATCCTGTATCAGTTCCATAGGCTGAAGAGAGCCCTCTATTCCGAAGGAATTGCATCTTTTTATCAACAGATGATGCATACATGTTGGCATGAAGATGGATGTACCGTTGTGGAATTTTTATTGTCCCAAGAAGATAGTGCAGAGTTTTATAGCGATTTTCAACAGATTGCAGAAATCTTGTTTGAATTTGAAAACAGTATCCGTTCAACACCTGAAGCTTTGTTAGCTTTTCTTGACGATTTCAAAACCCTTTTTCTCAATGATGACAACAGAACGAAGAGACTTACAGACCTCACCAAAAATGCTGTCAATATTATGACATTGCACGCTAGCAAAGGTCTTGAATTTGATGTCGTCTTCACATTAGGACTTGTAAAACGATCGAAAGCCCCAGAGCAGCTAGTCCCTTTACTAAGAAATGATCATCGTTGTTTAGTAGCAGTTCCAGATAAAGGTATGACTGAGTATCAGAAACACTGTTTAGAAGTTGATGCAGAAAAAATCCGGCAGCTTTATGTGGGTATGACTCGAGCAAAGGTTCGCTTGTATACTCCTGTTATGATTGTTCCAAAGTCCAAAAACGTGTCCTTAGGTTGCGCTTCCCCGATGGAACTCTTTCTTGCTAGGCTGGGTCATCCTCCTATCGAACAGAAAGATCTCTATTCCAGAATACATGGATACAATGGAGAACCACTTCGAGAGTTTATTGACAAGCTCCCAAAGGAAACTTCGATCACATACACGTTGTTGAATACGACTCCTTCCATAATCTCATCAGGGGAAGAGGAAGACCAGGCAGACCTTCAAGAACCCAACAATGTAGAGATTCCCGGTGCAGAAAAATATATGCATTCGTTTACCTCTCTGTCCAGCGTACACGCACACAAACCATCGACTATCTCTGAAGCCCCTCACGACTTTTATGCCGAAAGGAAAACCCCCCACACTTTGCCTAGTGGAAGCGAAACGGGAAATCTTTTACACAAGTGTTTAGAGTCGATACCGCTATCGATCTTTAAGAATGTAAAACAACCCTCCGAATTGCAAGAGATTGTTAGGCCCTATGTCATTGGAAATAAGTATAAAGAGTGGAATCTTGTAATCTGTGAAATACTATTCAATGCGGTATATACCTCTCTTGAGGATGGCCTTCGTATTGTGGATATTGATCCCAAGCAATGCTTCCATGAAACGGAGTTTCTCTATGGTAGTGAAATAGAAAAGGCTCCGGGGTACATTAAGGGTTTTGTCGACCTCATCTTTGAGCATCGAGGGAAGTATTATATTTTGGACTGGAAAAGCAACTGGCTAGGCCCTCAGTATGAAAGCTACAAAAAAGAAAACTTGAAGAATGCTATGCAAGAACACAACTACTTCTTGCAGGCGCAACTTTATACAGAAGCGTTACAGCGATACCTTCGACTTGTTGATCCCCGTCCTTTTAAGGAGATTTTTGGTGGTGTTTTTTATCTGTATTTACGAGGACTGCACCCCAATTTTGGCAATGAATTTGGTGTATATCATCCTAGAAAATGCAGTTGAAAACGATCTATAAGTGCAAAATCTTGCACTTATAGATCATTTTCAACTGCATTTTCTAGGAGTATTTGAGGTAGTGATGTTTGGACTTGCAAAACAGCTTTTTATTGAAAGAGGGGGACGGAAATCCTGGAAAGAACGTCGACCCTGTCGATGGC